>JAFAEA010000057.1 GCA_023424355.1 Chloroflexota bacterium
ATGAAGAAGCCAGCCCACTTGCCGATCGGGGTGGCGAGTCCGCCAAAAGCGTCGATCAGGCGGGTGTGGCCGCGTTCGTAAATCACACCGATCAAAAGGAAGAGCGCACCGGTATTGAAACCGTGAGCCAGCATCACCATCATGGCGCCTTCCATACCCTGGAGGTTCATGACGAAGATGCCGAGCGTGACAAAGCCCATGTGGCTCACAGACGAATACGCAACCAGTTTCTTGAGATCCGGCTGAACCAGCGAAACAAGCGCACCGTAGATGATGCCGATGATGGAGATTATGATGACAAATGGTGCCCAGGCTTCGGTGCCATCCGGGAAGAGTGGCAGGTTGAAGCGCAGCATACCGTAGCCACCCATCTTCAACATCACGGCCGCAAGCACAACGGAACCAGCGGTCGGGGATTCCACGTGAGCATCTGGCAGCCAGGTATGGAATGGGAACAGTGGCACCTTGATGGCGAAGGCAATGAAGAATGCGCCGAATGCCCAGAACTGCAAGTTCTGGCTAAAGGCACCGAGCGCGGCACCGTTCTGGAGCTCGAGCACATTGAGGGTGCGAACACCGGTTTCATTGAAGTAGGCCTGGTACAGGGCAATGATGCCAACGAGCATCAGCAGTGAACCAAACAGCGTGTACAGGAAGAACTTGATGGCGGCGTAGATGCGATTCTTGGATCCCCAAATACCGATGAGCAGTGCCATCGGGATGAGCATGATTTCCCAGAAGATGTAGAAGACGAACAGATCCAGCGTCATGAACACGCCGAGCATACCGGTTTGCAGCAAGAGGATTGCGATGTAGTACTCGCGCTCGCGTTCCTTAACGGTGCCCCAGCTCCAGATCACGGCGATGACACCGATGAAGGTGGTGAGAACCACCAACAACAGGCTGATACCATCGATACCCATGAAGTAGCTGACACCAAGGTCCTCCAGCCACACCACATGTTCGGTGAACTGGAAACTGGCATCGCGATCGAATTGCCCCACCACCACCAGAGACAGCAGGAAGCTGGCAAGCATGGCGACGAGAGCCACCTGCTTCGGCAGCTGGGTGTTATTGCCGCGAGCCATAAACAGGATCGCGAGCGCACCAAGCACTGGCAAATAGGTGATGATGCTTAGAATCGGAAAGCTGTCCACACGCCCCTCCGGGGTTTCTTACAACCGCGTACTATCCTGGCGCACTTGCGCCTTCCTGTCCGTTCTAGAACAGGTTTCCGAATGCCAACAAGAAGACACCGACCAACAACACCATGCCGATTGCGATCTGCAAGGCATAGTTGGCAACCATACCGGTTTGTACCTTGCGCAAACGCTGGCTGGTGCCACTGATACCGTAACCAACACCGTTGACGATGCCATCGATAATCTTCACATCCACGATCTTCCAGAGGAAGTTGGCGATATCCTTGAGCGGATTCACCACCGCGGCCATGAAGAACTCGTCGATGTACCACTTGTTCAGCAGGAAGTTGTACACACCGCTGAATCGCTCGGCCAGTTCATCCGTATTGATGGACTTGCGCATGTAGGTGACGTACGCCACCACAACACCGCTCAGGGCCACCACTGTACTGATGATGCCGAATGCATAGGTCATGGTCATGCTGACATGGTGGGCATGAATGTGATGGAAGGATTCGTGCAGGAAGTGATGGAACACACCATCTTCCGGCGGGAAGCCAACAAAGCCAACGAAGACCGAGGCAACAGCCAGGATCACCAGTGGCACGGCCATCCATGGTCCACTCTCATGTGGATGAACGTGCGAATCGAACTTCTCTTCGCCGAAGAACACCCGGAATACGAGTCGGAACATATAAAGCGCAGTCAGGAATGCAGCGAAGAGCGCCATGATCGCGGCGACTTTGCCGAACGGCGAATCGCTGATCCAGGCACCGACGATGATTTCATCCTTGGACCAGAAGCCTGCCAGCGGGAAAATACCGGCATTCGCGGCAGAACCGATGAGGAAGGTCCAGAAGGTGATCGGCATGTGCTTGCGCAGGCCGCCCATCTTTCGCATATCCTGCTCGCCGTGCATACCGTGGATCACAGAACCGGATCCCAGGAAGAGCAGGCCCTTGAAGAATGCGTGGGTCATGAGGTGGAAGATCGCTGCCACCCAGGCACCTGTACCAAGTGCGAGCGCCATGTATCCCAACTGGGAAACCGTGGAGTACGCAACAACCTTCTTAATATCATGTTGTGTAAGGGCAATACTCGCACCCATCACAGCGGTGATGGAACCGATGACCGCCACGAAGAGCATGGCATCTTCAGATGCCGTGAAGATCGTGTAGCTGCGGGCCACCATGTAGATACCGGCGGTAACCATGGTCGCCGCGTGAATAAGTGCGGAAACCGGAGTCGGGCCTTCCATGGCGTCTGGCAGCCAGACGTGCAACGGGAACTGGGCGGATTTACCACAGGCACCGAGGAAGAGCAGAATACCGATGGCGGTGAGGGTACCACCGCTCACACCATGCTCGGCGTAGTGATATGCCTTCTCGAGGATGCCATCTTCACCGTGAAGGTAGATGGTATCGAAGGTCCAGTAGGTGAGCATGATGCCGATACCGAAGGCAAGGTCGCCAACACGGTTGACGATGAAAGCTTTCTTGGCGGCGTTGGTGGCGGAGCGTCGGTTGAAGTAGTAGCCGATAAGGAAGTAGGAGCAGAGTCCCACAGCTTCCCAGAAGATGAAGAGAGTAAGCAGGTTGTCGGAAAGCACCAGCATCAACATCGAGAAGATGAAGAGCGGAATGTAGCTGTAGAAGCGGTAGTAGCCATCTTCGCCGTGCATGTATCCGGCTGAGTAGATACACACCAGCAAACCAACGCTGGTAACCACCAACAGCATAATGGCAGTGAGCTGATCGACATAGAGATTGATGTTGATCAGGAAATCGCCGGATGGAATCCAGGTGAACAGGCTCTGGGTGATTGGGTGCTCATCCTGATAGATCTCACGGAACGTGAGAATCGAGAGGATCCAGGACCCAAAGGCCGCAGGGATGGCGATCAGGTGAGCGTTTCCACGAATCGTGGATCGCCCCCAAAAGATATTGATCACAAATGCCACCAGCGGTAGCAATGGAATCAGAAAGAGCAGATCAGCCATGTATATCCTCTGCCTGTATTCGAATGCGCCAACCCGGTGTTGCGCGCATTCGACGCCTCGAAATCATTCCCGGATACTCCGGGAGCCAAAATCCTAGTTACGCAGCGATTGCATCTGCTCCACATCCGGGGCCTTGCCCTGGCGAGAGAGTGCGACCACAACGGCCATCGCTACGGCACTTTCGGCTGCCGCTACGGCCAGCGCGAAGAGAAAGAACACCTGTCCGTTGATGGTTGCCGTTTCGTGCGCAAATGCGAGCAACGAAATACCGACGGCCGCGACCATCATTTCAACGCACATCAGAATGATGAGGATGTTGCGACGCGTAAGCACACCCATCATGCCAATGATGAATAGCGCTGCGCTCACAAACAGAAAGTGGTTCGTTGTCAGTTCCATGCAAACGTCCTCGTTCCCCGATGCCCTACTACTTCGAAGTTTCGCCTGGCTGCTTGTAGCTATCAGCATCACGCGTCATCACAATGCGTCGCTCGCCTTCTGGTGCTACATAGCGCTCGGCCGGAATATTCATTGGTGATTCAAACTTGTGACCAGCCACCAGCATATCCTCGGAGCCACGGCTGTGACCAAGGCTGGTGGTAGAAACCGAAAGCTGGCGCTTGCGATCCGGCAAACCGATGACTACTGCACCAATCACACCCACGCTCAGGAGAATGGAGGCGATTTCCATCGCCAGGGCGTAATCACCCAGCAATACCTGACCGACTGCCTGAACATTGCCACCCATGCTGTCAATCATGGCAGCAGTGTGCGGGCCGATCCCTTCCATTGCTGTACGCGTGGCGATTGCCACACCGATTTCAGCAAGGAGAATGACACCCACAATTGCACTGATGTTTCGCTGCAGTGGCTTGCCTACATAGAAGGTAGGAAGCTTGTCTGGATCCACAAGCATAACGGTGAGCAGAATCAGTACGAGCACGGCACCGGTGTACACAATGATCTGGAGCACACCGAGGAACTCGGCACCCAGCATCACGAACAGGGCTGCCACGTTGATGAATGCACCAACGAGTGCGGCGGCGGAATGTACCGGATTCTCGAACGCCACCACACCGATCGCACTGATCAGCATGGCTGCGGAGAACACGGCAAAGAAAATCAGTTCCCAGGACATTAGTTGGCGCCCCCTGTGATCTTGGTTGCGTAATACATCAGAACACCTGCCCGTTGCCAACAAGTCGGAAGAACGCAGTCAGCACGATATTGAGAATGGCCAATGGCAACAGAACCTTCCATGCCAGACCCATGAGCTGATCGAATCGGAAACGTGGCAGTGTAGCGCGGAGCCAGATATAGAAGAAGAGGAAAGCCATCACCTTCAGTACCAGCCAGAGAATCCCAAGTCCCCAGTACTTCTCTGCACCAGGTCCGCTGGTTCCACCAAGGAACAGGGTGGATGCGAAGAGACTGATGACGATCATGCTGATGTACTCACCCAGGAAGTAGAGGGCGAAGCGCATGGCCGAATACTCGGTCATGAAACCGGCGATGAGCTCGGATTCCGCTTCCGGGAGGTCGAATGGTGCGCGGTTGGTTTCCGCAACAGCCGCGATAACGAAGAGAACAAATGCGAGCGGCTGGCTAAGAATGAACCAGTTGTTCAGTTCCAGCGGACCAATGCTAAATGTTTCGTGCTGGCGGAACATGATTTCGGTGAGGCTCATGGTGCCGGTAATAATGAAGATACCCACCAGCGAGAAGCCGAGAATCAGTTCGTAGGAGATCACCTGCGCGGCGGAGCGGATGGCACCCAACAGCGAATAACGGTTGCCGGAGGCCCAGCCACCAAGAATGATGCCGTACACACCAATGGAACCGGAAGCGAGAATGAAGAGGGCGCCGACATTGAGATCGGTTGGGTAGAGATTGACATCGCGGCCGAAGATTTCGACCGTACCGCCCCAGGGAATCACGGCGGCCGAGAGAATAGCCGTAACGAAGGTGATCAGCGGAGCCATCAGGAACAGGGTGCGATCGGCTGCGGCAGGAACAAGATCTTCCTTACCCATCAGCTTCACTGCATCTGCCAGTGGCTGCAGCAACCCAGCTGGTCCTGTGCGTGTAGGACCAAGGCGATCCTGGAAGCGCGCAAGTACCTTGCGCTCATACCAGGTGGTGTACGCCATGCTCGTGAGCAGCACCACCATAATGACAAAGGTCACGATGAACGTGATCCAGATTGGTTGGTCACCCATGTTCCGGTTTCTGCCTCGTGGTGGCAATGGTTTCCCATTGACACCCTTCTCTCCGTCCACCCGTGCTAACGGGGGTCACCCGCAGCAATGGTACTTCGCAATCGATTTCGTTTCAGGTGCATATGCACCAAAATCGTTATCTATCTACTGAACCAAGCACAATATCGATTGTTCCGATCAGTGCCACCATATCCGCCAACATGGCCCCCTGTGCCATGTGCGGCAATACGCCGAGGTTCACAAAATCTGGTGTGCGAATGCGCATGCGATACGGCATGGATCCACCATCGGAAACGAGGTGAATACCAAACTCGCCCTTACCGTGCTCAATTGCCTGATACACCTCACCGACCGGTGCGTTGAATCCCTTGATCACCCACACAAAGTGTCGCTGCATATCTTCGGCGGTGGTGAGTGTGCCCATGTGTGGCGGCATGACGTACGCACTTTCGTACGCCATCATCGGGGAATCATCCTTCTCGATGTAATCGAGAGCCTGGGTTACCAGGCTGTGCGCCTGGCGGAGTTCTTCCACGCGAACCAGGTAGCGATCGAACACATCGCCGAACTGCCCCAGCGGCACTTCGAAATCAAGTCGGTCGTACACGAGGTACGGCTCGGCCTTGCGGACATCGTAGTTAATACCGGAACCGCGCAAGCAGGCACCGGTGAGTGAGTATGAGATGGCCGCTTCTGGCGAGATAATGCCGACACCCTTGGTGCGGGCGAGCCAGATCGGGTTGGCGCTGAGAAGATCGGTGTATTCCTTGATACGGGCCGGGAATACCCGTAGGAACGTGCGAATCTGCTCCACGAGCGTATCCGGAATCTGACGGCTGAAACCGCCGATCTCCATCATATTGGTGGTCAGACGAGCACCGCAGAACGTTTCAAAGATGTCCATGATCATCTCGCGTTCGCGGAAGGTGTAAAGGCTCATCGAAAGCGCACCGATATCGAGCGCGTGCGTACCAAGCCACACAAGGTGACTGGCGATACGGCTGAGTTCGGTCATAATTACGCGCCAGTACTGGGCACGTTCTGGTGCTTCGAGCCCGAGCAGCTTTTCGACGGCGAGTACGTAGCCGAGGTTATTCTGCGGCGCGCCGGTGTAATCCAGGCGGTCTGTCCACGGAACAATCTGGGCGTAGCGCTTGCCTTCGGAAAGCTTTTCGGTACCACGGTGGAGGTAGCCGATCATTGGATCGCATTCCACCACGGTTTCGCCATCGAGCTTGAGCAGCACGCGCATCACCCCGTGGGTGGATGGGTGCTGTGGACCCATGTTGAGGGTCATCAGGCGTTCACCTGTTTCGAGCTCGCGCTCGTCCTCCACCATGAGTGTGCCGGTGACTTCGGTTTGAGTGGAGTCCATGATATTGAATTCTGGTCTGGTTGTATCCATGGATTACACCCCTCGCCCGGTCCAGCGCGTCTTGGTGCGGCGTACCGTGCGCTCCTTGTTGTAAATCGGGTAGTCCTTCCAGCCGCGGGTTGGATAATCCTTGCGCAGCGGATAGCCTTCGTCCCAATCATCCTGCAAAAGAATACGGCGCAAGTTCGGGTGACCTTCGAAGAAGATACCGAACATGTCGTAGCACTCTCGCTCCATCCAGTTGGCGCCATTGAACACGGGCACCAGGCTCGGAATGGTTTCGCCATCATTGATGCTGGCCTTCATGCGCACACGGGTTCGGTTCGGGATGCTGTAAAGCTGGGCGGTGACATCGAACCGTGGAGATGTGCGAAGGCTGAGCATATCCACTGCGGTGAGATCCGAAAGGAAGTTCACCTGCAGCTTGTCGTGATCGCGCATGTACATCGCGATATCGCGGAAGCGAGCCGGGGTGACATAGATGGTGGTTTCGTTGCGGAAACGCACGGCATCCAGAAAATCATCCGGGAATGCAAGGCGAAGCTCGCGCACAACCGGGTGCTTGCTGAGATCATCGTCGAAATACAGATCGCGCTCCCAGCCAGTGCCGCTGGCGACCATTGCATTCTGTTGTGCTGTTGGGTTCTCACCGGAGCTCACGGTGTTCTCCTCTTGCCAATGCCGGAACAGGTTCCGACGCGAGCCATAGCTGTTAGCCTCGAATACCCGCCATTGCCATCTGTCGATCGGCGATGCGCGCATCCTCGGCGCGACCGCTTCCCTGCTTGCGAGCAATGGTTTCGTACTTAATGATCTTGTTCTGCAACTGCAGGATTCCGTAGTACAGGCTCTCCGGGGTTGGCGGGCAGCCTGGCACATACACATCCACCGGCACAATCTGATCCACACCCTGAACCACGGCGTAGGTATCGTACGGGCCGCCAACATTGGCACAGCTACCCATGCTGAGCACCCACTTCGGCTCCGACATCTGATCGTAAAGTGTGCGGACGATTGGAGCCATTTTCTTCGTGACCGTACCAGCCACAATCATGAGATCGGCGGCACGTGGTGACGAACGGAAGAGCATGCCGAATCGCTCAGAGAGATCGAAGCGGGCCATGGAGGCAGAAATCATCTCGATCGCGCAACAGGCGAGACCGAACTGCAGCCACCAAAGGGAGGAGCGCCGACCCCAGTTGAAGAGGAAATCCAGCGACGTGGTGAAAATATTCTTGTCGAAGCGATCGTCGATTAGACCCATTCGAGGGCACCTTTCTTCCATGCATACACGTAGCTCAGCATGAGCAGGCCGATAAAGACAAGCATGTGCATGAATCCCTCAAGGCCAAGGAGATCGAAATTCACGGCCCAGGGATAAATGAATGCAGCCTCCAGATCGAAGATCACGAAGAGCATACCGATGACATAGAAACGGGTTGTGAACTGGGGACGAACTGGCTGGACATCTGGCACACCACTCTCATATGGTGCCGATTTGGCCTTGTTCGGCTTGGAAGGGCCAAGAATAGTGGAAATATTCGCCATGCCAAAACCCATGACAAAGGCGGTAACCACCATAAAGACCACTACGATCCAGTTGCTGCCTAAAAACTCCACGTATCCCCACCCCACGCATGAGAAGTAGTCGGGCGCCAAAAGTCACCCGCAAACCGCTAGTATGGTAGCACAGAACGGGGTCGCCATCCGGCATAATTGCACCTGGCTGCCCACGGCACAGTTGCCTGAAATCACGCGGATATCCGATGGCACGGCTCGGGATTTTGACTTCCCGACACATGGTGAACAATTATGTACGTACATATGCGGATAACGCGGTGCAAATGGAACTATTTTCGTATACCATCGGTACCTCCACTGACTGACCGGCAAGTCTATTATTGAGTCAACACCTACGTGATCGGCATCGCCAGCCACTTTGTCGGTCAACCCCTTCCCTCCTACAACGTGGTGTTACTCATAGCCGCCTGGACCATCCTCCAGGCGGTTATCCTTTTTCACATCACCTCCAGCACGTCGGCCGCTTGTGGTACCTTTTTTGTACCTCAGTCATTGCCATTGGTGATGCGCGCCTTCCTCACTTTTCTGGACACAACCTATGTTGATACGGTTCTTTCGCAGCGAGCCGGCCGCGGCCGTGGTTCTCCTGCTATCTGCTGCAATCGCGCTCATCGTGGCGAATACTGCTCTGGTTGACTCTTATCACCACCTGCTCGAGCACTATGTGCTGGGCCTTTCGATTCATCACTGGATAAACGATGGCTTGATGGCGATCTTCTTCCTCATGGTGGGCCTCGAGATCAAACGCGAAATGACGCTGGGGGCTCTTTCCCGTATGCGGGATCGTGTGCTTCCAGGCCTCGCCGCCATGGGCGGCATGCTGGCACCGGCGCTGGTTTACACGGTGATCAACCGTGGCGATTCAGATCTGACTGCGGGCTGGGCGATTCCGGCGGCAACTGATATCGCGTTCACCCTCGGGGTCCTTGCGGTTCTCGGCAAGCGCGTACCCGCCGGTGTTCGAGTTCTGGTGGTGGGAATCGCCATCATCGATGATCTGCTGGCCATATTGGTGATCGCCCTCTTCTACTCAGGCGGACTCCAACTTCAGTGGCTGGCCCTGGCAGCGATCACTACAGTTGGACTCTTTGCACTCAACCGCGCTTCGGTGATGAAACTGATGCCGTATCTTGCGCTCGGTCTGGTTCTCTGGATAGCGCTTTACAACTCTGGACTCCACGCCACACTTACCGGCGTGGTTGTGGCGTTGGCGATTCCTGCGATTCATGACCGGCCATCCGAAACCGCACCGCTGAATGTGCTGGAACACAGAATCGTTTACGGCGTGAACTTCGGCATCCTGCCGTTGTTTGCCTTCGCCAACGCAGGTGTTTCGCTCCGTGGACTGAGTTCCGATGCATTTCTGGGCACATTACCGTTGGGAATCGTCGCCGGCCTGTTCATCGGCAAGCAGATCGGTATCTTTGGCACGATCTGGATTCTGGTGAAGATCGGCATCGCCCAGCTCCCGGCCCGGGTTTCCTGGCCACAGATCCATGCGATGTCGGTGCTGTGCGGAATTGGTTTCACCATGAGCCTGTTCATTGGCGGGCTGGCGTTCTCCGATTCACCCACCAATATCGATGGCACCAAGATCGGTGTACTCGCAGGATCACTGATATCCGCCACCATCGGCAGCGTGCTCATGTTGCGAGCCACCCGAGGGCGGGCCGAAGAAATGAAGCAGGCAGACTAACCGATGCGAACGTTGGCCTCGGCGAATTGGAAGCGC
>JAFAEA010000058.1 GCA_023424355.1 Chloroflexota bacterium
TAATCACCCCATGTGGCGCGTGACCCAGCATCACATGACCTACCGACGCAAGATGTTCGGCTTTGGCGAGGACGATTCCGAATTCTTCCAGTGGCGACGCGATCACCACGTCACCATCGGCAACGACGTCTGGATCGGACACGCTGCCATTGTGATGCCGGGAGTCACCGTGGGCGATGGCGCCATCATCGGCTCGCAGGCCGTGGTGACGAAGGACGTTGCCCCGTACACAATTGTTGGCGGCGTGCCGGCGAAGGTGATTCGGGAGCGCTTCCCGGCCGATGTGGCAGCGCAGCTGCAGCGAATTGCCTGGTGGGATTGGAGTCGCGAACAGCTCGAGGAGCGATTTGACGAGTTGAACGATCTGGAAGCATTCATCGCGAAGTACGGAGATCCGCAATGACCAGCTCTCAGGATGGTCGACGCGTGATCGTCGCCCCCGTGACAGGCGAGATTGGGGATCGCATCCAAGCGTGGCGGGAGCAGCACGATCCGCAGCAGGCCAGGCGCCTGCCACCGCATGCCACCATGATGTACTGGGCTAATTTCGAAGATTCCGATCTGGATGCGGTGGAGCGGCAAATCCGCCACGCATTTCCGGCGCCGGTGACCGTCCGCCTCAACGATGTGCACGTGTTCGCCAATCCGGATCGCACGCGATATGTGCAGGTGAGCGATACGGACGATCTCGATGCCGCAAGAGCGCGATTGTTCGATGGCACGCACTATCAGTTCCCGGACCAACGCACCGAGTGGGACTGGCACGTCACTGTGGTGCGATACGGATCGAAAGCCGATGAGTCGGTAATTGATGCAGCGGTTGGGGAACTGAATCTCTTCTCACCGTGGACCGTCGATACGCTGCTGTGGCTGGAGCTGCGGGATGGGGTGTACCAGGAAGTTGGGCGGTGGGGCCTCTGACCGGCGACGAATCTGCCAAACGATTTCTGAGCACTCCTCCGCGTACGCCCGCACGGCCGATGTAGCACCGTCCCAAGGGCCCACTCCGTTTCTCGCTACGCTCGGCCGCCTTCGGCCTCGGGTGCCCATGGCACCCGGAGTGGGCGGCGTCGACCAAACCGGCCATCAACGGTTGAAGGCGGAATTGGTCCCCCGGTGGCCGCCCACTCCCGTTCGCACTGCGGTGCGACCGGATCGGGACGGCCCTACATGACGCGGTGTAGACCTCTGCGTAGCGGCGGACCTGCGTGTCCGCCCAATCAAGGACCAATTCCGAATGGCGAGATTCCGCCGCCACACAACCTAAGATTCCAAGATTCCGCCGATATAGGGCCCTATATCGGCGGAATCTTGGAATCTTGACCCCCGAATCTGCCAGAAACGAAAAATGACTCCCCCTCCCGACGCGATGGTCCGGCACTCCCTCTACTATCTATACGCATCGGGGACATCGCCACCCTGAATTGCGGATGATTTGGTAGACCCGGACCCCGATCGCAATCGGGTGGTCCGGGTTTGGAGGCATTATTGCGCCATTGCAGATTTGTGTGTTCGGTATCGACCTGCGGTCGATTGCCAGGGCATAAAGCCCGGGCCTACACCTGATTCGGTCACGATACGGCCCTTGGCACGCGAGGTACGGGTCCACCATTGACGCCGCATTGTGGTGCCCATGATCATATGCGGATCGGCCGCTGTGCCGTCAAGATTCCAAGATTCCGAGGTTTTTGGGCCGGGTATTCGTCGGAATCTTGGAATCTTGATTCTTAGGCTGCGCCGGCCTCACCCACATCGGACGGCTGCCACATCCACTGACTACCTACGCGGCAACTCTTCACATTGATCTTCTTCTTTGCCATGTGCAATGTGGTTTTGCTGATCCCCTCCGCCTTCGCGGCACTCTCCACCTCACTCGCCAACACCCGCTTGCCATCCATAAACTCCACCAGCCACGCCTCCGCCTTCTCCGTCTCCGTCTCGGCTTTCTCCGATTTCGGTTTCCACGATTCCGCCTGCTCCAGCGATATCGGACTCTGCCCCATCCACTCCAGCGCCGCATCCAGCGGTCGGCAGAACTGCAGCGCCGGTGGCTGCACGGCGTAGTTACTCTTCGACACCGCGAGCATCTTTCTCGTCGGAGCGCCCTCCGCCTGGAACTCTTCCGGCAACTCCTGCACCTGCCACACCGCTCGCGCCAGCGCGGTGAAGGCGGTGCTACCCATGAGTCCCTGATACGACTTCACATGACCGCTGTTCTTGCCGTGATGCATGATGCCCAGCACGGTGCACCCGGTTTCCTCCATCAGCTTCACCAGCGGCTGCAGGGTATCGCGCACATCGCCTTCGTTGTTGCGATCGCCATTGGCGAGGTAACTGCTGAGTGGATCGATAATCACCAGGCCGATCTGGTTTTCGATGATGCTTTGCCGCAGCTCAAGCATATGCGCACGGAGGTTCACACTCTGCTCCTCGGCTTCGGATTTCTTCACGTGCTGGAACTCGAAGATGCGGTCCATATCGGCATCGTGCACGGCCAACCGAGGCTTCACCACGTAGCTGATGTCATCCTCCGCGGCCATGATGAGCGTGTTCACCACCGGTGCCTGGGCACCATCCGGAAGCAGACCTCCCCGGCTGAGCGCGGCTGCCAGCGCCATGGTGATGGTGCTCTTACCATCGCCGGCGTACCCGCCCAGCAGGCTGAACATGCCGCGAGGGAGCCACCCGGGCCAGAGCCAATCGATCTGCTTCTCCTCCACTTCAGAGAGTCGACGCGTGATCGGCGTGGCAGCGGTCACAATCGCTTTTGGATCCGGCGATTTCAGCGCCGTGAGCGGCTCCAGTTCAGTCTTCAGGTAT
Source organism: Chloroflexota bacterium (assembly GCA_023424355.1). Taxonomy (GTDB): domain Bacteria; phylum Chloroflexota; class Chloroflexia; order Thermomicrobiales; family UBA6265; genus UBA6265. The sequence continues at coordinate 2,821 of JAFAEA010000058.1, forward strand.
TGATCAAGATCATCTGGCTTGCCACCGTTCGCGAAGAAGTCATCCAGCCCTTGCTTGCTGCCATCCGGCAGATCTGGCAGCACCAGATACTTCACCTTCGCACCGCGACTGGTGAGAAACGCTGCCAGGCGATCCAATGCGGACCGGACCGTATCCTTGGTCATCACATCGCTGTCGAAGGCGATCACGGTCTCACGATTCTTGAGGGCGAAACTCTCCCAATCCGGCAGGGCGGTGGTGCCTCCCTGGGCATTTTTGCCGCGCCAACCGTACACCCCCTGGAGTCCGATGGTGGTCCAGAGTCCCTGACTGTGAGCGGAATCCACCTTCTTCGCGCCCTCGGTGATGATGAGGGTGGCGTTCGGCTCGCCCATGAGGCGATGGGCCTCCGGTGGCACATCGATGACTTGTGGCGCGTTGGCAGCGGTTTCGTACTTGATCGGCTTGCCGTTCTTTCCGATGCGCGGCTCGAATGGCTTGAGCTGATAGCTCTCGATTTTTCCCCGCACCGTGCTGATGGGGATGAGGAGTCCATCGCGCTTCTGGTAATCGGCGAACTCGTTGGGCAGATCCTCGGCCTTCACCGTTTTGTAGCCGCGCAGAGCCACGATCTGCGGCGAAATTAGCGATTCGACAGTGAGCTCGTGGTGATGCTGACCGCAGAGTCCGTTGTGCATATCGTCCATGGCGGGTTCCTTTCCGCGTATCAAAAAACCACCCTCTGTGGGTGGCGAATCGAGACGGGCGCTCTGGCGCTCTGTGTCTTGCTTGATGAGGTGTTCGGTTACGAGGCAGATTCGTCTGGATCCGGTTCCCCAAACGCGCTCAGATCGAAATGGTGGCCATGGTTTTGCTCGTCACTTTGGAGCTCGACCCATTCCGGTTGATCATCATCGTCGATGATGAGGAGTTCCATGTTGGTGATATCCCAGTACAACTTTCTCCCAACCCAACCGACTTCCAAATCAACCAGAATCGGCAAATTTTGGCTCGTGCCCATGGTGGACCTCCCTGGTATTGATGCGTACGAGGCAAGGCGCCTCTATTATCTATACGCATCGGGGACATCCGAATTTTGGGGTTTTCGATGGTTTCCGCCAAGAATTTAACAATTGGATAGGACGGCCAATCAGTAGCAGGGCAGTTTATCTGCCCTTAGTGGAACCGAGTCCGAATGGCGATGATTTGGGCCCAGCCATCCAGTAGCGTCACCCCTTGTGGGTGACCTCTCGGGTTCCGGCAACCAATTCTGCCATCGCACATCGCCCGGCGTAGGCCCGCATTTTATATGCGGGTTGGGAAACCAATCCCGAATGGCGAGGTCCCGCTTCCTCGTCATTCAGAGGGCGAAGCCCGAAGAATCCCCCGGCGAAGCCGCCCCCTTTGACGCCTTCGGCGTTGTGCTGCCGAAGGCGGACGAGGCAGAGCCTCGCAGCGAAGCGTTCCCTTGCACGGGGATTCCTCGCGTTGCTCGGAATGACGTGGTGGCGGAATTGATCCCCCGTTGGTGGAATCCTGAACACACGATTTTTTGCGTAGCGGCGGACCTACGTGTCCGCCCAAATGAGGACCAACTCCGAATGGCGAAATTTTGCCATCACACAACCCGGACGTAGGCCACATGACGCCACCCAATCCCGGTGCTACGATACCCATGGCTTTTCGGGATGCCACCACGTTCTTCATCAGGAATCACCATGGCTGCAACCAGCAGTGTTTTTCGCAATAAGCCGCTCATGACTCTGGCGGTGGGTCACTTTAGTGTGGATATGTTCGGTGGGTTGCTGCCGGTGCTCTACCCACTGCTCACCGATCAATTCGATCTCGATCTCAAGA
>JAFAEA010000079.1 GCA_023424355.1 Chloroflexota bacterium
AACCACATCAGGTTTTGTCGCGCCCTCGTGGGATCCACCACCAGATTGATTGCGCGACCTGCGACCGTTGCACTCGTTTCGCCCATCAGATCTCCTGCTCCCCGGGAAACTACATCATGGCACTATCTTAGGTCATTACAAGCTAAGGAAGTACTTGGCGAGTGTGAAGTAGAGGATCAATCCGGTGCCATCGACGAGCGAGCTAATGAATGGTGCCGAGACCACCGCCGGATCCATCTTGAGCTTGCTCAGGATAATCGGCAATACCGAGCCGATGGTAGCAGCCCAGGTTGTCAGCACCAGAATGGTGAGGCCCACCACGAGCGCGAGATCCGTACTGCCATCGCCTACCAACAGAGCGCGGCCAAACATGAGGCCGCCCATCACGATACCGAGCAGCAAACCGGTAAGCGCCTCTTTGCCAATCACCTTGAGAATGTGACGGGTCTGCACCTCTCCCACGGCGAGTGCACGGATGAGCGTGGACACAGTTTGTGAACCCACGTTACCGCCGGTGCCGATCAGAATCGGAATGAAGATGGCGAGGAGTGTCACCTGTGCAAGCAAATCTTCATAGCCCTCCTGGATGGAGACGGTTATGAACTGCGCGAAGAACAGCACCAGCAGCCACACAATGCGTTTGCGGAACAGCAGAATCGGCGATGCACGCAGGTAGGGGACATCCAACGGGTTAGAACCACCGAGGCGCTCCATGTCCTCTGTGGCTTCGTCTTCGATAATCTCGTCGATGTCGTCTCGGGTGATGATACCGATGAGCTTGCCGTCATCATCAACTACCGGGAGTGCCAGCAGACTTCGCTCTGTCACGATTCGAGCGGCGACCTCCTGGTCCTCATCGGCGCGGACGCTCCAGATGTCGGTGGACATCAGGTCCCCGACCGGTGTTTGTGGCGCGCTCAGCACCAGTCGATGCAGCGAAAGCACACCGAGAAGTTGCTCGTTTCGGTCGATCACGTACACATACTGCACGCTCTCGATTTCATCTGCCACGCTGCGTAGCGCGGTCACGGTTTCGTCGGCACGCATCTCCGGGAACACGGCCACGAATTCCGGTGTCATCAAACCACCGGCGGTCTCCTCACCATAGGGGAGGAGTTCGCGAATCTCGGCCGCTTCCTCGGGCTCCATGGCCACAAGGATGTTCTCTACCGATTCCGGATCGCTTTGATTGATGACCTGAACGATGTCGGTCGCGTCGTCCGGACCGATTGATTCCAAAATGTCCGCCGCCTGGGTGGCAGACATGCGTGTGAGGATACCGGCAGCATCGCGGTGATCGAGCCGGGCGAGGAGGACACCGAGGGAATCCTCACCAAGGAATGCGAACAGGTGCGCGAGTTCGCGACCGCTCAGATCCTCAAGGAGTTCCAGCGCATCGTCATCCAGCATTCGGCCGGCCAGCAGGCGAGCCTGATCGGCATCTCGTGCCTCAATTGCGGCGCGGATCGCCTCCAGCAGATCGGTCTCAACAACCTCCTCGGCTGGAGTAAGTTCGGTGGTATTGGACATGGTTGATTCCCCCCGGCACAAAACGAAGCAGCCTGAACAACATCAGGCTGCTCCAGATGCGCAATCGTTCAGATTTTACCGCTTGCGGAGGAATCCACCACGAACCAGCCGACCAGCGGAGAAGAGCCGCTCGGTTTGGGCTACTGGCTGGCGGAGATCGCTGGCAGCGTGCTCACGCTTCTGTGGCCATGGGCACGAAACGGCACGGACTTCAACTCTGTCGTTGCTGCTGTGATCGATGTAAAAGCGCTTGGGCGAGGTTGCCTTCTGCATGTGGCACATCCCTTCTCGCAGGCATCGCTGCGATTTGGTCCCCGGGCTAACCGGGGCGTGCCAATTTCTGGACACTGACCGATTAGTTCCGGATGACTCCGATTAACTTGGTACTCGGACTGTCAGCGTCCAAAAGAGCTCCTTTAGTGGAACAAAGCGGGGAGTGAGCTCAACCCGCAACAGTGCATCCGAATGAGAATCTCGATCCGATGCATTTCTTATTTTAGGGATTTCATACCAATGCGTCAAATTGTGTGGACAATGAATCTATATCAATTCTTGTTCATGGAGAGTGACAATGGCGATTCCTGGCTGGGAAAACGAACCCCGCGTTCCATACACCGATCTGCACGCACTTATCACCCGGATGTTCGAGGCGGCGGGAGTGAGGCATGAGGATGCGCTGATCGCTGCGGATTCGTTGCTGATCGCCGATGTTCGCGGTATCGAAACTCACGGTGTCCAACGGATGGGTTTTTATCTGGTCGGGCTGGGAAATGGACTCGTCGCCCCTCGTGCCGATCTCGAGGTGGATCGTGAACGCCCTGGCACCATCGCCTTCAATGGCAATCGCGGCCTGGGGCTGGTGATGGCCACGAAATCCATGGAGCGCGTGATTGAGAAAGCCGAGGAGACCGGAATCTGTCTCGGCACGCTTCGTAATAGCAGTCATTACGGCATTGCCGCCCGCTATGCACTCATGGCGACTGAGCGAGATATGTGTGGCATGAGCATGACCAATACATCGCCAATCGTGGTGCCGTTGGGTGCGAAGAAACATGCGCTCGGTACTAATCCTATTGCGTTCACTGCTCCCACAAATGGCGATCCGTTCTGCATCGATATGGCGACTTCAACTGTTGCACTTGGCAAAATCGAAGTCGCAAAACGGCTGGGAGTCCCGGTTCCGATTGGCTGGAGCCTCAACGGCGAGGGAGTCGGGGTGACGGATCCGAACCAGCATGCCGGGCTCACGCCTCTGGGGAGCTCGTACGAATCCGGCGGTCACAAGGGATACGGGCTCGGAATGATGGTGGAGGTGTTCACCTCCCAGCTCGCCAACAATACCTGGAGTGGCCAGATCGATCGCGAGCATGCCGACGGCGATGCCGGCTACAACGGCCAGATGTTCATGGCGTGGCGTGTTGATGCCTTTCGGGACTTGCAGGATTTCAAGGATGCGCTCACCGATATGTGCTTCAGTCTGAAGGCGATGGAGCCTCTCAATCCCGGCAAACCCGTGCTGATTCCGGGCGATCCGGAGATGGAAGCGACCCGTTACAACGAGGAGCACGGAGTCCCGATCCGTAAACCGGTGTATGAAGAGTTGCAGACTCTGGCCGCAGATCTTGGTGTGGCATTCCTATAGACGCCACCATTCCTTCTGCATTGATTTCACGGCATCGATGGCGGTTCGCTGATCCAATCCAACGGATTTGGTAAACGGCTGCACCTCGCTGCGTGGAGAGTAGGGGTCGGGAACTGATTGGGGAGCGTTGCTCATCAATCCTTCGATCACCGCGGCTCCGCAGTAGGGGGCGTAATTGTTGCTATATCCGCCTTCCTGCAGCACCACCAGGCGCCCCTCGCAGATATCCTCAGCGAGTTTCACAACCATTTGGGTCATTTCGCGATAGGCGGGTACGGTGACAGTCATGCGACCCAATGGATCCTGCACACTCGCATCCTGACCGGCGGAGACGAAGATCAGGTCCGGCTGGAACTGTCGGATGATCGGCAGCACGATCTCGCTCATTGCGGCGAGGTAGGCGGCATTTCCGGATCCCGCCGGAAGTGGCACATTCACCGTGCTGCCAATGCCATTGCCCTCACCACAATCG
>JAFAEA010000162.1 GCA_023424355.1 Chloroflexota bacterium
GAAGCCGCTACCGTTCCCCATGGGCTCCAATTCTGCCTTCGGCAGTGCGCTCCGCGCGGGGATTCTTCGGGCTGCGCCCTCTGAATGACATAGAGGCGGATTTTTGGCCAGCTCCATGTGCCCGGGCCATGCGCGCGATTGCCGGTGGTCCAAAAGGTCGATTTCCGCGCGCTTCCTGAACCTACAAATGCCGAGGTCTCGGCACCGTCTAATCCTTCAGAATCTCCGCGAGCGATTGCGCCAGCGGATCACGCGATTTCTGCAGCAGCGAAATCAACGACCCTCCAATCTGCTGATCCAGATCGCGGATGGCGGCGAAGGCGTCCTCACTCATCGCTTCGCGCAGAAGCCCGGCAGGGGGTCCGTTCTCATCGTCCAGCGCAATCATCGCCGAACTCAACGGATCGCCTTCCAGCACCAGTGTCCACAAATCGCCAGCGATGTGCGTCTCATCTCCCTCGCTGATGATCTCAATTTCGTCGCTACGAATAAGCTCCGCGAGAACGGAATCAATCAGCTCACGCATCGGCGCTGTCTTCAAGATTGAGGGTCCAACCCACAAGGGCTTGCTCAAGCAGCTGCAATGTGGAGTTCACCGATTTCTCGCCGCGTGTTCCGGCGCCCGGATTCAGGCTGGTGATGCACACAACGGCAGTTTTGCCGTGTCGGGTCACCTGGTTGATCATCCAGGCGGCCTGCTTGATGGAGAGACCGTTGGCTTCCGGAGTCGAAGCGCTCGGCACATACTGTGGATCGAGCACATCCAGATCCACATTCACCACCACAACATCCACATGAGACATCATGCGTTCGACCGCTGCTTCGTAAAGCGCGCTGCGGTTGGGACTCTTGGCTTCCACCACACCCAAATTCGTGCTGCGGATGAGGGCCTCTTCCTTGTCGTCCGTCATGCGCAACCCGGCGAGCAGAATCTGATCGGTCGGCAGGGTGTAGCTAAGATTGGCGGCCTCGCGCCAGATCGGACCCGCAAGTCCGGCGAGGATTGCTACCGGCATTCCGGCGAGAATACCGCTCATGCTGGTTTCTGGCGTATTGAAATCGGCGTGGGCATCGATCCAGATGAGCCCGAGCTTCTTGCCTTCCAGCGCCAGCTGGGCACCGCTCACCACCCCGATGCTGGCGGTGTCATCGCCAGCCAGAACCAACACCGGATTGCCATCGGAAAGCGCCTCGCTCACGATCGTGGCTGTGTGTCGACCCAAAGCGCCGATATTCGCGGCTATCGGACCTTCCACTCGCTCGCCTTTTGGGAGGGTACTTTCGCGCGGTTCAGTGGTTTCGATACCGGCATTCTTCAGGCGTGCTTGTAATCCGGATTTGAGGAGCGCAACCGGACCACGGCCGAGGCCATCCATATATTCATCATAGCGATAGGGAACGGTAACAATATGAATGGTCATTGCATCTCCTCCAGGCACATTAAGCGAGGCGGTGGCCGTGTTGCTATGGTGCAATCGGTTCACAACATACCTAATGATACTTGGCGATGCATTTCGCCGCTGCTATTCACAACAAAATTTCCCGTGTGGAATGTGAATCGCGGTACGATACGCCGTGTAGATATGCCACAGTGATAGGCGAGGGAGGAACAATGCAGCAAAACCATTACCGACTGCTGGATGTTCCATTTTCCGCGACTCGCAAAGAAATTACGGTGGCCTACAAGAAGCAGATGCGGCAATGGCATCCCGATCAATTCCGCGGCACGGATAAGGCTCTGGCGGAGAACTACTCCCGCCAGTTGAACAATGCCTACGGTGTTTTGAGCGATCCCAAAAAACGCGAGGAGTATGATCGGTCGATCCGGGTCGAAGCAATTCAGAGCCAGATCATGGAACGATACGTGGCCGGTTCCAGCGGCTGGAATCTGGGAGGAGATGGCCCCCTCCCGGCAGATGCTCCGCGCCGGCCAATGACATCCCGGCAGAAGAAGGAGCTCAAGCAAAGTGATCGCAATGCATTCCGCAGCCTCATCGTCTCGTTCGCGATGCTGCTCCTGTTCGGCTTGTTTCTTCTACTGATGGTCTCAATCTTCCACAATGTGGGAAGCTGGATGACCTGACCGCGCTAGCTCTTTGGCTTGCGACGAGGACGATTTTCGTTCTGAGGTCGGCCGCCAGACGGTCGCTTGCCGGAGAACTTCGGAGCGTATCCCGCAGAATCACTCTTGCGCTGGCGCGCGAACCGTTCCGTCTGCTGAATATCTGGTGCAAGAATATGGGTCACACGCTCGAGCGAATCCAGCATGGTCTTCATACCACTCCGCAGCACGGAGGTGGCTTCGTGGCCGATCATGCGCTGATCCAGATAGTTGAGCGTGAGCATCTTGCCCACGGTTTCGACCAGCAACAATCCTGCAACCGCCGGAACCAAACGGCGCTCATCCGGGCGGAGATGCCGGTTGGACGAATAGGATTCCACAATCGCCTCGGTGAGTGCGGCGCTCCAGCCCTGCATATTCACCGTCAGCTGGGCGATATCCAGCACTGGTGAACCGGCGGACATGTGTCGCCAACCAACGATCCCTGTGAGTGAACGGCTGACATCGTGACCCTCGATCAGGATATTTTCTGGCCAAAGATCGTTATGCAGCACCACGCTGGAATCGTGGAGTGAGTTGGTGGAATTGCGAATGAGATCACTCGACGTTGGCACCACGCGGTTGCCGCAGCGCAGCCAGCGGCGAATATCGCGCTCTTCGGCGGCGTTCTCGCCCAGCACCTTGCGCTGCTCGAACCAGTACTTTCGCACCCGATCCATCATCATTGCGATGGTATAGACCGGAATGCCCTTGCGATCGAGATCTGCCGAGGCTTCGTGCGCCTTCGCCAGTGCCGCAGCCACCTGAACGATCACTTCATCGGCGTGGGCGCTCTCTGGCAGCGGCAACGTGATCGGATCGCCATCCGGAGTCTCGTAGCCACCGAAGCGACCCAGCGGTCGCCCGGTCAGCCACGTCTGCGCGGAGTACAGATGCTCCTTAACCTGCGTAGTGACGGAATCGGCATCCTTCGGATGCGCAGACACGGCGGGAATCACATCTCCGGCGGCGGCATGCAGGGCATTTAGCACGCGCGCGTAGGCTTCCGGCTTGGTAGCCGGAGTTCCTGCCGGCCACTGGCGCAGCAGAATATCTCCGCCAGGGCCGGTCATGTGCACAAAAGGACGGCTGGCAGGCACATCGTTCGCGCTGTGATTTCCGGGCGCGAGATCATCCGTGGCATCGAGCCAGGCATCCATATCAAATTTGGTACTGAGGTGTCGGTAGTCGTGTTCCATATCGTGGCTAGTATACGCTGCTACCGCGCCACATAGCCCGGACCGTTCACCCGTTGACCCGGCAGGTTGCCGTTGTGTTCGCCATTCTCCAAAACGCGTGTGCCATTCACCCACACATCGCGGATACCGGTGCTGAGATGATGCGGATCCGTGTAGGTCGCGTTATCAATGACCGTATCTGGGTTGAACACGATCACATCGGCACAGAGTCCTTCGCGCAGGAGTCCGCGATCAAGCAAACCGAGCCGACTCGCCACCGCACCGCTGGACTTGCGGACGGCATCCTCGAGCGTGATCCAGCCATTTTCGCGTACAAATCGCCCGAGTACGCGGGTGTATGTGCCGTATGCGCGTGGATGCACGAGACCACGATCCCGCACGAGCTCGGGATCAACTCCGCCGGCATCAGTACTAAAGGTGATCCAGGGCTGCTTGGCCTGCATTTCCAGATTCTCTTCGCTCATGGCCATGTACATGCAGAAGATGTTGTTTCCATTGGTGGCAATGAGATGGCAGACCGCTTCTGCCCAGTTCATACCGAGATCCTTGGCGGCATCCGCAAGGAACCAGCCACGATACTTCTTGATATCCGGATGGTCGATCTGCGCCAGCAGCACATTCTCTGGTCCGATCATGCCACCAAAATTCTCCCAGGTGCCGTCGTTATTGAGAATGTCTTCGATAACGCGAGCACGGGTCTCCGGATTGGTGAGATTCTCCTGACGCTTGCCATCGGCCTGACACCATGGTGGCAGGCAGGCAGCGAGCCCGGTACCGGCACCCTCGTATGGATACATATCCGAGGTGATATCGATTCCCCGCGCGCGAGCTGCATTGATATCGGCAATAAGCTGCGGCATCTTCGGCCAGTTGGCGGGACCAATCGCCTTGAGGTGGTAGATCTCCGTGGATACCCCAGATTCCTCGGCGATCCGCAGCGTTTCAGCGAAGCCGTGCTCCAGTTCATCGCCTTCGGAGCGCATGTGGGTGATGTGCACACCGTTGTAGGCATGTACCACCTTCATCACTTCGATAAGTTCTTCGGTGGATGTGTAGACATCCGGAGGATAGATGAGCGCCGTGGCGATACCAAATGCGCCATCTTCCATGCTCTCTGCCACCATCTTGCGCATGGCTTCGATCGCTTCCGGAGTTGCATCGCCCTCTTGCAATCCCATACCGAATTCGCGAACAGTGCCTCCACCGATGAACGAACCGAAGTTGACGGAGACTCCGCGTTTCTCGAACTCTTCCATCCAGTCGCCAAAACGCGTCCATTCACGAGCGAGCGCGTCCCATTCGGCATATGCTTCCTCGCCCATCCGAGCTTCGGCACCTTGCGACAGAGGACGTTCAATCTTGCCGCCGAACGGTGCCGGACTCCAGCCTTCGCCCATGATCTCGGTGGTGACACCCTGGGTGATTTTGGAGACAACCCGGCCATCAGTGAAGATGGGGTAGATGCTGTGGCTCTGGATATCGATGAAGCCCGGTGCCACCACGTGACCAGAGGCATCAATCACATCGTCGGCGGTGGACGTATCGATGGTGCCCGGAGGCGCGATCTGCGCGATCTTGCCCTCGGCGAGAAGCACATCGCCATAGAACCACGGATTGCCACTGCCATCGATGATGCGTCCGTTAGTGATGAGAGTCGTTGCCATGCCTGCTCCTGTAGGTAAGTTGCGAATATTGAGAGAGAGCCTGTTCTATCCCTTGTGAAGTACCTGTTGACCTGGTTTGGCACCCGTATGCTCGTTGTTCTTGAGCACATGGACACCGTTTACCCACACCTCGCGCACACCGGTGCTGAGATGATGCGGATCGGTGTAGGTTGAGTGATCGATAATCTTCTCGGCATCGAACATGATCACATCGGCCTTCATGCCGGCGCGAATCGTGCCGCGATCGCGAATGCCGAGCCGATTGGCGACTGCGCTGGTGCCCTTGCGCACGGCATCTTCAATGGTGATCCAGCCCAGATCGCGGGCATAGTGCCCCACAATGCGCGAGAATGTGCCATACGCACGCGGATGCACAAGGCCACGTTCGGCCATCCAGGCGGGATCAACTCCACCGGCATCCGATCCCCATTTGATCCATTCTTGCTGGAACTGCAGCTTCATATTCTCTTCGCTCATCCCGAGGCTCATGGAGAAAATGGGTGATCGATCGGTGCGGAGGAGCCATAGCGCCGCTTCGTGACTATCCATTCCGAGTTCATCCGCCGCTTCTTGCAGCGTCTTGCCCCCGAATCGTTTGGAGAGTTCTTCGGTCGCGAACTCGGCGAGAATGATCTTGCTGGCCTTATCTGCGTCGATACCGTTTGCCGGATCGGCAGCATTGGCGCGCATTTCTCCCAAAATCTTCTCGCGGGTGGCGTCGTCATCCAGATTGGCGAGCAGGTTTCCGCCTTCGCTCACCCAGGAGGGAACTCCTGCATTGGAATTGAGATTCGTGCCGGATCCGTTGTACGGATACATATCCGCAGCGATATCCAGACCTTCGGCTCTCGCTTCAGTGATCCGCTCGATCACAGCCGGCATGAACTTCCAGCTCGGCGAACCAGATGCCTTGAGATGATAGATCTCGGTGATAACGCCGGAATCCTTCGCAATCTGGATCGTTTCCTCCAGCGCTTCGAGAATGGTCATACTCTCGTTGCGCATATGTGTAATGTGTACACCGTTGTAGGCGGCCACAACTTCCATAATCGAGGTGAGTTCGGCAGTGGATGCGTAATCGCCCGGAGGGTAGATCAGTGCGGTAGCGACACCGAACGCACCGTCTTCCATCGATTCGGCCGTGGCCTTGCGCATGGCATTCAGTTGATCGATATTTGGCTCGCCCTGAACCCGGCCCATTCCGTATTCACGGATGGTGCCACCACCGACGAATGAACCGATGTTGACGCTCACTCCGTGCTGCTCGAGATCGCGCAGCCAGTGGCCGAACCGGGTCCAGCCGCGCGCAATCGGGTCCCACTTCTCGTATTCCTCATCATGCAAGCGATGCACCAGCGCGATGGCCCATGGATCCTCGATCGCGCCGCCGAATGGTGCAGGAGTCCAGAACTCGCCCATGATCTCGGTGGTCACACCCTGGGTGATTTTGGAAAGCGAGCGTCCATCCACGAGCAGCGGCAGGATGGAATGGCTCTGAATATCGATGAATCCTGGTGCCACGACATATCCCGTAGCATCGATGACCACTTCTGCTCGCTCTTCGGATATCGTTCCGGGAGCGGCAATCGCGGCGATCATTTCGCCATCTAGCAGCACATCGCCGAAGTACCAGGGATTGCCGGTTCCATCGATAATCTTGCCGTTCCGTAGCAACGTTGTGGTCATTGGTATCGCTCCATAGGGTAGGGGGAAGACACATGCCTGCATGCTATCGCGGGATGCACGGATGGGCAATACAAAAAAGAACCCCAACGCTACCGCTTTTGCGGCATCGTAGGGGATTTTCTCGAGAAGTTGACGCACTTTGGTTTGATGACAATGGTACCGCACCCCGGTGAATTTGTGCAATGGAAATGTGTGTATGTCGTATACACATGCGCGATAGTGCTTGCGAACATCTACCGATGTAGAGAATCGGCGATACTTACCCCATTGGAATGCCAGCGAGGGTCAGTTTGCGAGATTGACCCATAAATTGTGCTGAGGGATGAAATGCAGGATGCCGAGGCCAGGATCAACGACCTGGCGAAGACATTGAGAATCGAATTTCCGGAGGAAAGCCTCGCCGCGATCGCCGAAAACTTTGCCGCCAGCCTGGCAGAAGCCGATGCTGTGCGCGCTGAGGTGACAGAGATGCCGGAGCCATCGCCGTTTGATGCAGCCTGGGAGTCGAATTCATGACCGCGGTGAATCCAAATCCTAATCCACGCACCATTCGCGAAACGGTGCAGCAACTCGATGACAAGCAAATCTCCACCCAGGAACTGATGGCGGAGATGCTCACCCGCATTCAGGAAACCGATGCGGAGGTATACGCCTGGCTGGATGTGCGACCGAAGTACCTGATGGAAATGGCCGAGGCACAGGACCGTCGGCGCACCATCCCTCGCGAAACGGTGCCGCTGTTTGGAATTCCCATTGGTGTCAAAGACATTATCGATGTGACCGGGTATCAGACCGTGTGCAATATGGAAGCACGCGAGGATGTCGAAATCGCCAGTCGCGATGCCGAAGTTGTGCATCAGATGCGCAAATCGGGTGTGATCTTTATGGGCAAAACCGTCACCCAGGAGGCAGCTGCCGGAATCTACAGCGATCCCTGCGCGAATCCGTGGGATACCACCCGGATTCCTGGCGGATCCAGCGGTGGTACATCAGCGGCCGTGGCCAATGGCACATGCCTCGGCGGCTTCGGCACGGATACTGGTGGTAGCATCCGCATCCCGGCTGCGCTTTGCGGTGTTACCGGGCTAAAGCCGACGTATGGTCGCCTCCCTGTCCGGGGAATCTTTCCGCTCTCACCGAGCCTGGATACGCCAGGCCCCATCGCCCGGAATGTCGCCGATACCATGGCGCTGTACCTCGCCATGCAAGGCAAGCACAAGCAAATTCCGGAGATGTGGGATCGCTTCCCGCTTGAAGGAACCAGGTTGGATGGCAAGCGGATCGGTGTGCTGACATCCTTCTTCAATGAAAATGTTCAGCCAGATATTCTGGATGCACAGAACCGGATGGCAGAAGTGGCCATCAGGCTCGGGGCTGAGATTGTGGAGTGTGATTGGCACGAGGCGACTGTAGCCCGCACCGCTGCCAAGCTCATCTCTCGCATCGAATGCGCGCAGGTCCATCGCGATTTGCTCCGCACCGCTCCCGACAAAATGGGCGAGGAGCTGCGCAAGCGTGTGGAGTTCGGGTCTGTATTGCCAGCGGATACATGGTTCACCATGCTCGCCGCCCGCGAGCGTGCCAAGCAAAGCATCGCGAAGGTGTACGCCGATAACGGCCTGGATGCGATTCTTGCGCCATCCACACCAGTCACCGCTCCGCTCATCGGCGAGAAGACAATTCACTATGCCGATGGCACATCGGAGGATACGGGCGCTGCACTTACCAGGCTCACTGGCCCATGGAACGCCACCGGTCAGCCGGTGATGGCGATTCCGGCCGGACTCGATGGTGCCGGACTGCCGATCGGGATGTCGCTGGTCGGTCGCCCGGATCAGGAATGGGAACTGGCCGATATCGCACACGCAATCGAGTGCGCCTTCTAGC
>JAFAEA010000259.1 GCA_023424355.1 Chloroflexota bacterium
GAGGAAGGAATACGACGCCCCAGCCACCGACCAAACACTCGTCGCGACGTGGTGAATTTGAGTGGATGCTCGAGCAATCCAAATTCATCGCCGAAATGGATCATCAGGTCCACAACTCGAGGGGGGATTGATGCACCGTTGTCTTCTTCGTATGTCCATGCCGTGCGGTGCTCGGTCGTTTCCATATATGCTTTCCTGGGCACCCTTTTTCGGTTGGCGGGTGCCATAACTCACGGGTATTTTATGCAACTGCCGATAAATCAACTTTCCGATCTGAGCGCTATATTTGGTGCCATGCCAGGGGACGATCGCATTTTGATCGACTGGGATGAAATGTGCGACTGGATGGATGCTCTCTGCGATGTGAGCCCATACCTTCACATGGAAACTCCTGGCCTCAGCACGCAGGGCCGCGAACTTCGCATGATCGTCGCGAGTTCGCCTGAGACGATTGCGCAGATCGATGCTGTACAGTCACAGCGGTCTGTGTTAAAGAATACCAGCCTGTTCACCGCAGATGCAGCCAGAAGAGGAGATTTGGCCGGCGAAAAGCCAGTGGTACTTATTACCGCCGGTATTCACGCCACCGAAGTCGGTGGTGTGCAGATGATGCCATCCTTCCTGCGCGATCTCGCCACTGAGGATCGATATCACGGTTTGCTGGAGCATGTGATTCTCCTGATCGTTCCAACGCTGAATCCCGATGGCATGGATATCGTGCACCGATGGTATCGGAATACGCTGGGAACAGCGGCCGAAGGGACATCGCCTCCGGAGCTTTACCATCCTTACGCGGGTCACGATAACAATCGGGATTGGTACCAGCGACGACTACAGGAAACTCAGGTGGTGATCGACCAGATACACCGGGTGTGGTTCCCTCATGTGGTGATCGATCTGCATCAAATGGGGCAGAAATCGCCTCGGTATGTGGTTCCACCCTATATCGATCCTGCCGAGATTCATGTACATCCCCTGGTGTATCCGTTGGCAGCAGAACTTGGCAGTAGAATCGCGACTGATCACTCTCGGGCTGGGCATCGCGGCGTGTGTAGCGGCGTGATGTTCGATTGTTACTCCCCTACTCGCGCGTATATGCATTATCACGGTGGGGTGCGGATTCTGGCGGAAGCAGCGAGTGCAGGTATCGCCAGTCCGGTTCAGATCAATGAGCAGGATCAGAAGTTATTTTGGGATGCACCCACCCAGTTCCCGAGTGTGCATATGCCGCTGCAGTGGCGAGGTGGAACCTGGCATTTGGCGGATATTATTCACCTTCATCGCCAAACCATCGATTCGGTAGTGGAACATGTTGCGGCCAATGCAACTCGCTGGATTTCAGATCAATGGACCATGTTGTGGGATCAGGTGAATCTTACTAATTTCGGTACGCTGGTTATTGGCCCACTTCGATTTCAGAACGATCCTGCGGCTGCGCGGCAACTCATCGATCTCCTTCGGGACGGGGATATCGAGATGTACATCGCCGATGTAGACGATGGCATCATTCGGGCCGGAAGCATCGTTATTCCGGTGCAGCAACCATTTGGTAGCTATGCTTCAGCTCTCCTGGCCCTTTCAATATATCCACCTGGTCAACAGGCGTATGATGTCACCAGTCACTGCCTGCCAATCCACATGGGGGTGGAGGTCGAGTTCTTCGATTACAGCTACGCAGGTGAGAAGCACGAGCCGACTGAAGCTGATCTCACTCCTTTCAAACCGGCAGAAGCTGTTGATATTCGCCCAAACGCGTGGCTGGCGATCGACGATCGTAGTCACGCCAGCATTAGACTGGTCAACCACGCGTTGCGCACGGGAGCAACGGTCAAGCGGCTCACCAAACCACATCTTGCCGGGAAGCGTTTCCTCGATCCGGGAACCTGGCTGGTTGCGGATTCGACGATGTGGGATGCGATGGCCCATGCATCGAACATGCACATCCGCACACACATCATTTCTCCTGTAGAGAACGGTCTCGTGAAGGTCGGAATGCCTCGCCTTGGCATCTATGATCCACAGCATGAATCTGCAACTGACTACGGTTGGCTCACTTTATGGCTGGAGCGGGCCGGATTCCAGTTCGAGCGAATCACCGGAGAAGACATCGTGCATGGCGCGTTGCGGACGATTGATATGCTGCTGATTCCTCACACGCGTCCGGAGATACTCAAGTCCGCCCATGCCGGCCAGCCGTACCCGGTTGAGTACACCCGGGGACTTTCGGATCGGGTGGCGACCACGCTGCGCACCTGGCTTCATCGCGGTGGACATCTGATCGCATTCGAAGGTGCCGTTTCCGCGATTTCTGAGCAACTGGGGATCGATCTTCACCAACCTCGATTGAATCTCACACGCAAAGCTTTCTACAGCAGCGGCGCCATCGTGAAAGTGATTCCGGCTTCGGGAGAGGAAATGACGCTTGGGCTGGATGATCCGATTCCGGCCATGTATTTCAGCCCATACGGCTATGAACTCCGCGATTCCGGAAGTCAGCACTCGATTGCGAAGTTCGCCTCCGATGAACTCGTCCTCAGTGGTCGGCTGCATGGCGAGAAGCATCTCGCCGGCTTGC
>JAFAEA010000275.1 GCA_023424355.1 Chloroflexota bacterium
CAGGTACGTCAATACATTCATCGCCATTGCGGTGAGGCCGTGGCCCAGGGATTCTTCATCGATATCGAACTTCGGATGGTGGTGTCCCCACTTGAAGCCCTTCTCCTCGTTGCGGCTACCCACAAAGAAGTAGCTGCCCGGAGCTTCCAATTGGAAGTAGCTCATGTCCTCGGCGCCCATTGCCGGAGGCTTGGGAATCACGTTTTCCTCGCCGACTGCGGCAATGGCAGCTTCGCGCGCGAGTTCTGTCATGGCTTCATCATTGATGGTTGCCGGGTAACCGCGTGAGTAATCGACCGTGGCCGTAGCGCCCATGCCTTCCGCGATCGTTGTCGCGATTTCGGTGATGCGCTTCTCCATCAAATCGCGAGTTTCATCCTTGAAGGTGCGGACTGTGCCCTTCAGCACTGCGGTATCCGGAATCACATTGAACGCATCACCACTCTGGAATACGCAGTTGCTCACCACGGCGGAATCCATAGGATCCGTGTTGCGACTTACTACACTCTGGAGTGCCACCACGATCTGGGCACCGACCACTACCGGATCGATACATCCGTGTGGATACGCGCCGTGGCCACCCTTGCCGTGGATGGTGATGGTGTAACCATCGGCAGCGGCCATCACTGGTCCGGATCCGACCAGGATCTTGCCGACCGGTGTTTCGTTGGCCATGTGGAGTCCGAACACTGCCTCAATGGGCGGCTCGTTCATCACACCTTCCTTGATCATGGCCTGTGCGCCTCCCGGAGGGAGTTCCTCGGCCGGCTGGAAGCAGAGCTTCACGGTACCGCTGAACTGATCCTTGCGATCAGTCAGCAAGCGAGCGAGTCCCATAAGGATTGCGGTGTGGCCATCATGACCACAGGCGTGCATTACACCAGGGTTCTGGCTTGCGTACTCAACATCGTTCTCTTCCAGGATTGGCAGGGCGTCCATATCGGCCCGGACCAGCACATTACGTCCGGCACCTTCCGCGGTTCCCTTCACCAGGCCAGTGACGCCGGTACCACCGATCCCTGTGCGGATATCCTCAACCCCGAGCTGCTCGAGGCGCTGGCGCACGAACTCGGCGGTCTTGAACTCCTGGAATCCGAGCTCCGGATTCTCATGCAGATGGCGACGATCGGCGACGATTCCTGGCAGGAGCTCATCCACCTCCTGTCGGATTTTGGTGACATCGGTCATGCTGTTGTACCTCTCAATAGATGAATTAATACGAAACATTGCCCGCAAGTCTCCCCGAATTGGGCAGCGTACGGTATCGAAAACTCCACATCGTTGTGTCGTTGCTGCTAGCATCATCACAATGAAATGATGGTTATGCAAGCACCGAAGCAGGACAGAATGAGCACACCCACCGAACTCACCGAGCAGACCTCATACGATTTGGTCATGAAAGCGCTGGATAGCATTGGCGGTCCGCAAAATGTCTATCGCAATCCACGCATGGCTTTTGCATTCAACTCCGTGCGCAATATGGAGCTGGATGGTTACAAAATCGAGATTCGATACGGAGAGATCAGCACACCTGCCATCGCGACCGTGCAAGGCTGGGTTTGGGAGATCCACGATCAAGATATCGAGTTGCTCATGCCGCCACTGAAACGGAAATCCCAAGACAATGGCTGACGTCCGAATTGAGCTGCTGAACAGTTTCCCGAAAAGCGATTGGCCCAATATCAAGGATGAGCTATCCGAAGTGAACCTCACCGGTGAGCAGTCCAAGTTTGGCGGCTCGCCGTCGGAATTCGTGGATATGCAAAAGGAAGAAGGACGTCACGTCTTTCTGATCTATGCTGATAACCAACTCGTTGGCACTGGATCACTACTCACCGGGCCCGTGACTGAATCGTTGTGGCCGAAGGGGACTCTCGCTGTGCAACTACGAGGTTTTGTCGTGGATGCGCGACTGCAAGGCAAAGGAATCGGCACTGAAGCAACCCGGCAGGTCATTACGCTGGCCCGAGGTGTTGATCATGAAGCAGAGCATTTGATTCTCAGCGTAAACCAGCGCAACCCGGCGGCGCGCCGTGCCTACGAGAAAGCTGGCTTTCGAATCTGGCCGGAGCCATATCTGGGCGGACCAATTGGCCCGCAGGACATCATGTACATTGAGCTGGGTTAGGAACCCTTGCTGGGCTTGAAATGTCTGCGAATTCCAGTGACAATCACATAGGGACCAACGATATCTGCGGGTGAGTGATTCACCTCGCCTGAACGATATATATGCACTTCTGCGTTGAACGATTTTGATCCGTTTGCGCCGTTGGTGTTTGCGTATCTACAGGCAGGTGACACTGGAGATTAGGGTCCCTAAATGTCTGCACATAATCCATCTCCCTATCAATTGGAAATCAATGGACTCGAGGCATGGGTGTTCAACGGCGACCAGCCATCGCTGATCAATGCCAATGTCCACATTCGTCCGGGCGAAGTCGTGGCCATTATCGGCCCTTCAGGAGTCGGCAAATCGACCCTGCTGAATGCGATTCTCAACGAGATCCCGGTGGTGAGCGGTAATATCAAGATTGCCGGCGAATCAGTGGTGAACGGCAAGGCGATCAACCCGGAGCTGTACAGCTTTGTGCCCCAAAAGACCAATCTGATCGAAAAGCTGACCGTGTGGGAAACGCTCGATCTCGCCGCTTTTGTGCGACTCGGGGCCGAAATGGATCAGAAAGATCGATGGCAACGAGTCACCGAAGTTCTCCACCAGCTCGGGCTGTACGAGAAGCAAAACGAGAAGGTCAAGAACCTCTCCGGCGGACAGCAGCGCCGCGTATCCATTGGCATGGAACTCCTTTCCGAGCCAAAACTGCTCATCCTCGATGAGCCGACTTCGGGCCTTGACTCTCGCCTTACCCGGGAAATGCACAACTTGTTTCGCGCCATCGCTGATGGGCCGGGCAGTCCTGCAGTTCTGTTCGTCACACACTCGACAACGCACTTCGAACATATTGACAAGGTTCTCGCCATCGGCAAGGCCGCGGAGTCCCACGAGAAGACCGCTACATTTCGCTATTTCGGCCCACCTGACCGAATGCTCCAATCGTTCGGTGCTGCCGATATTGATGCTTTTCTCGAACAGATTGATTCGCCACCACCGGGCAGCACAATCCAGCCTTCCGTCTCTCGGCCAAGAGGCTTTGGCAGACCCTATCAGACGCTTGATTGGGGACGATCGTTCCGCTATAACCTTCGCCGTCAGTGGCTCCTCTTTGGCGGGTTCAAAGGGCTAGCCAAGCTGCTGCTTTCAACAATGGGGCTCGGAGCCCTCATTGCCCTTTCACTCCTTCTCATCAGCAGAACTGGTTTGGGCAGCGAAGTTGGCGGATTCAACCTGGATTTCCTCAACTACTCCAGCATGCTGGTAATTCTGCTGGCGTTGGTGGGCACAATTCTACCGGTCATGGGAATCGTCGGGTTCTGGCAGACCGGACGTCGCGAACAGAAATGGGGAGTCTCAGCCAAATCGATGGTTTGGGCGCAGTTCGCCATTCACATGCTGCTCATTATTCCAACCGTAGCCGCAGCCACCTTGCTCAGCATCTGGCTCACTGAAGTACCATCGTCTGACACAATTCTGCCGCAATGGGGTGCGTTCAGCGCTCATTGGCAGCTGTTCGCACTACTCCTCCTCTCAACCCTGGCCGGTTATAGCCTTGGCGTGCTGATCGGCTGCATGAACACCAACACGAATACCGCAATCATCGCTTCAGGTGCGCTGTTTGCGATCATGCTGATGGGCAACGGCATCATCTTCTCCTGGCCAGAAAATCCGATAGTGCACTATCTCTCTTTCCTGATTCCATCCCGAACGGGTGTGGCGTTGATAGCCAGTAACTTCAATGCGCAAGGAGCGATGGGCCTGGAGCTTGATCGAGCATTTCGTATGGATTCCACGGAGTTCTACGCAGTCATCATCGGTACCATCATTTTTTGCATCGGAATCTTCCTGCTCTCCATGTACACCGCTCGTCACCCGCTGCATCAGGCGGGCAAGCAATCGACCGAGGCGGAGAAGGAAAGCAATGAGCCAATGCCAACCAATCCGATTGGTATGGGCTTGCGTAATCCGAGGTTCGCGGCGGCAGTGCTCTCGATCCTGCTCCTTGCCACGGCGGCATACTATGGATCGCACTATCTGGATGACAATCGCAGCTCGGCAGGGAACGACGTCTCACAGCAATTCGCGGAGCCGGCACCTACTCAGCCTGTTCCACAGGTCACTCAACCAGCTGATGCTCCGCCGACGCAGGCATCCCAGCAAAACAACCCGACAGAGGTTGCCCAGGAGATCAAGCCAGATTCCAAGCCCACGGAAACTGCCGCTGGCAGCAATGTCGATGTGAACATTTCGATCACCGGCGATGCCGAGATCAATTCCAGCGGCAGCGAATCTGCCGCGACCGAAACCGCGGAAGGCATCACAGGTTCCGAGGGAGAGGAGCCGGACCAGGCTGAAGCTCCCGGCAGTGAATCCGCTGATGATGAAGCGGACGGATTTATCGCGTCCCCTGAGGCTGTGGCGACAGAGGATTTGGCCGGTGTGGGTGGT
>JAFAEA010000331.1 GCA_023424355.1 Chloroflexota bacterium
TATCGCCGCTCCTCGCTGCTTCGAAATCGAGGAGAAACTCAAGGCCGCGCTGGATATGCCGGTGTTCCACGATGACCAGCACGGTACGGCAATCGTGGTGCTCGCCGCCATGTTGAACGCCGTGAAATTGGTTCGACGAGATATGTCGGATCTCCGCATCGTGGTGAACGGTGCCGGGGCCGCTGGTATGGCGGTGACCAAGCTGCTCATTAAATCCGGTGTGAAGGATGTGATCCTGTGTGACCGTTCCGGCGCCATCTTCAGCGGCCGCAAGAAGAGCATGAGTCGGTACAAGCAGGAGATTGCCGAGATCACCAACCTTGAAGGCAAGGAGGGCACCATCGCCGATGTGCTGATGGGTGCCGATGTGTTCATCGGTCTTTCCGCCCCGAATACGCTCACAACCGAGATGATACGCACCATGGCGAAGAATCCACTGATCTTTGCGCTCGCGAATCCGAATCCGGAAATCACGCCGGATGATGCCTTCGAGGGCGGAGCATTCGCCGTGGCCACCGGTCGCTCGGATTATCCAAACCAGGTAAACAATTCGCTCGCATTCCCGGGTGTGTTCCGCGGTGCGCTGGATGTGAAGGCCACCGAAATCTCGGACGAGATGAAGATTGCCGCCGCCGAAGCAATTGCCGATCTCGTGCCAAATGCGCGCCTCTCGCCCGATTTCCTCATTCCGGATAGTCTCGATTTGCGCGTGGCACCTCGTGTGGCAGCGGCCGTTGCCGCCAAGGCTCACGAACAGGGACTCTCTCGCGAGCAGATAACTCCAGAGGAAATCGAGGCCCGCACCCGCGATATGGTGTACGAAGGTGTGCCGTTTAGTTAGCCAGAAAGTATCTATTTTGAGTAGCGATTCCGTACAAGAAACCGCCGCAGACACGTTTGCATGGCATCCGGATTACGCGGGCCGAACCTTCGAGAGTGTGCACCGTGAGCTGACAGATCAGATCGAGCGCGATCAACGCGCCTATCATCTGGCGCTGGAGAATGCCGAGAAAGAAGAATTCGGCGCATTCACTACCGTTCGCGATCTGGAAAAGCGCTGGAGCGATTTCGATTTCGGCTGGTTCGATACACCAGCAAATCAGGTTGCTGCCAGGATTCTCGCATTCGAGAAAGCGCGAGATACAAAGCAAGAACTGCTGAGCTGGCAGGCATGGCGATCCGAAAATCAATCACGCCCACAGGAGATTCACACGATGTCCGAAGAAAAGCGCGATTGGCGCGAGAACCTGTCTGATGAGCAGCGAAAGAAGATCGCCTCGGCGATGTCAGTCGGTGTCATCTTGCTCATGGTGCTGGTTTGTATTGGGTTGTACTTCCTCATTCGCTAACGATTTTTGAGAGGCAGTTACGCGAGAGGCCGATCCGGTTAGTCCGGATCGGCCTCTGGCGTAACTGCTCTGTTCGAACTAGATCTTCTGGGCGGCGGCCTGATCCAGAATCACCTCGGCACGATCTCCGGCCTTACCGATCCACGAACCCGGCAATTCATCCGTCATCGGACCGTTCACCATCTGGGAAACAATATCTGCCTTGGATTCGCCACTGACAATCATGACGATCTGCTCGGCATCCAGAATGGTACCGATGCCCATCGAGATCGCCTGCTCCGGAATCGCGGCGCCATCGTAGTACGCGGCATTCTGATCGCGACTCTCGCGAGTGAGGTCTACAACGCGCGTGCGGGTATCCGGGCCGGATCCGGGCTCGTTGAATGCCACGTGACCGTTAGGACCGAGGCCGATGACCGCGAGCTTGAGTCCACCAGCCGCAGCGATATCCTGCTCATACTGGGCGGCTGCGGCATCCATATCGTCGCTGACCGTCGGAATGTAGTGAACATTCTCCTGTGGAATGTTGGCCGGCTCGAGGAATTCGCGAATGAGCAGCTTGGTGAGACTGGCTTCATCCTTTGGGGTCTGCCCAACGTAATCGTCCAGGCAGAAGATCTTCACGCGAGAGGCATCGAGTTCGCCGGCGTTGATGCGCTTTACCAGTTCCTTGTACATACCCACAGGTGTGGAACCGGTAGGCACGGTGATGGCTGCATCCGGGAATGCGGTGATCACGTCTGCCACGCGGTCGGCCGCGAGTTTGCTCAACGCATCGTAGTCATCAACAATCGAAATGATCGGTGTAGAGGTCATTCTCTCGCCTTTCGGGCCCGTACAACGGAGTACGCCCAATCCAACAAATAGCGGGCTCATCACCCGCGACTTCATGTTTCGATTGTACTAGCAATCCCCCAAAATACCCGCGCAGATTGGCGACAGGCCCGGCTTCCGGTCACAATGGAACCAGTGACAACTCAAGGAGAGCGGAGAAGCATGTCGTTTCAGGAAGTAGCATCGCAAATTGATTCGTGGGTAAGCGATGGGGCCGTACCAGGAGCCTCGATCGCGATTATGCATCGCGGTGAGTTGGTACATCATCATCACGTTGGCGAGGCGAATCCGGGTGAGCCGGTGACCGATGAAACACTGTTTGGTCTGGCATCGCTCACCAAGCCCATCGCTGCAGCCGCTGTGATGTCCATTTGCGATGAGGGGCTTCTCGATCTCGATGATGCAGTAGTCGATGTGCTGCCGGATTTCGGTGCCGATATCGATCCGCTCAACGCCAACGCCATGCTCGAATCGCAACGCGATAGCATCACCTTTCGGCAACTATTGGCTCACACCAGTGGTTTGCCAGAGAACATCGCGCCGGAGCTCTACTCTCCCTCATCTCTGGCGAGCCGGGCTGAACAAACCGATCTCATGCTGCGAACACCCCTGGTGTCGGCACCAGGCGAGCGACTGCGATACAGCAATCTCGGACCTGGAATCGCCGCGCGAGCAGCAGAAACGGTGACCAGCCAGGACTTTCTGACCATTGTGCGTGAGCGCATTCTGCAACCAATGGACCTACGGAATATCGTAGCGAATCCAAATCCTAAAGAAGCTCGCCGCATTGCCCGGCTCTCCGATCCAGCGAATGAAGGCACCGATTGGGAGACCTATAACTCCGAATGGTGGCGAGAAACGGCCGTGCCATGGGGAGGATTCTATGGTTCGACTCTCGA
>JAFAEA010000257.1 GCA_023424355.1 Chloroflexota bacterium
GCAGCGAACAGTTCGCCATCCGCATCACTCTCACCCAGCATCAACATCGGCTCCATGTCGCCGATGGCTACTCCAGCCTGGAAGCTTGAGAGTGCTTCAGCGATCTGCTCTGGACGGCTATTAATCAACACGATGAGATCTGTGCCCTCGTACGCGCCCGCCTGATACTCGCAATAGACTCCGAACTCCACATCCGAGAGCGTTGCGATCCCGGCCATCCATGCGCCGGAATCCGTTTCAGCAGAGTTCAGGGGCTTGAATGATTCCCACGAGTTCTCATAAAGTCCCTGAATCCGTGCCAGGTGCTGCGTTGCCGTGAGATCGGACTGGATGAATTCGATCTCGGCGGTGGTGCCAAGATCATCGTTGTCCAACGTCACGTACTCCGAGGTGATATCATCGCCCTCTTCCATGGCGTATGTTTCGTCATTGAAGGCCCAGGCAGAATCGAGGATCTCGATGACCGACCCGGTAAGGGCGGATTCAAAAGAGGTATCGCTTTTCACCGGCTGGGCACCGACGCTACGAAGACCGATAGACATCACGGCCATGCTGGCAGCTGCGCTCGAAACGAAGATACGACGATTTACGGTGTTCATGATTCGACCTCACTTGGGGCGAAGATCGTCCCTTTCAAATTCAGAGTTGCTTTACATTATGTACAACGTAACCGGAGTGTCTCGTGTTCCGTTGTAATGCAAATGGCGGGGTTTTCGTCGAAATCGATAGGGCTACCTCTGCCGGGAAAGTTGACTCCCAGGTCAGAAGTTGGTTTCGGATACATGCGCCCCATCTTTGGGAAGGTTCTGGAGGGCTTCCAGCACTTCTTCCAGGCTAAACGCATGAAGTGCTGACTCTCCTTCGATGGTCACCTGACCATCGAGAGCCCTCACAAAGTCCTCGATGTGGTCGTAGCGAGCATCTATGCGTGTATCAATGACGATCTCAGGATTGGATTTCGACGGATATGCCTGATGTAGAAAGACCTGGTTTGGCATGTTTTCGCCCGTGAGGCCGCTAATGCCCCACTCTATCACCAGCAATGCGCCAACATATTCATCCGTTGCCTTGAAGAGCAAAAAAGTGGGGTCGTTGTTGGATTCAAATTCCTTAGTCGTCTTTTCCTGTTCCGCAAACGGAACGTGAACACTGTTCTGTGGGCCGGAGATACTGGCATTGAAGAGACCCCGTGCATCCCCCAGAAAAATGTTGAACTGGTCACCATATTCATTGGAGAAAATAGAGGCACCAGGGGTGTAATCGAGCGCATACGGCTCACTCCATTGAATCTCTACCCCAAATTGTGGGCTAACCCAGCGGCCGTCTTCCTGCACACCGAGCGCTACGAAATCTGGCGGAACCGTTTGTTCTTGAGCGCTAGCGTACGAATAAGCACTCGCTGAAAAAGGAATGAAGGCCGCAGCTGCGGCAACAAGTTCTCGACGATTCATAGAGTCCCCCTTGATTGCTATGGAGGCCAACGACATTCGTTCGGCCAATTAATCTTCGTATTCAGGTTTATCTCTATTTGGTGAACGTAATACTGCCCCCGCGAGTTCCAACGAATGTGACTGCCATGTATCTAGAAAAACGCAGAACGCCTCGCGGATTTCTCCGCGAGGCGTTTGTTGCAATCAGTTCCTGATTGTTTTGGACTAGTAGTCCATGCCCATGCCAGGAGCTGGCATTGGAGCTTCCTTCTCCGGCTTGTCGGAGATGAGAGCCTCGGTGGTGAGGATCATACCGGCAATGGAGCAGGCATTGGCAACGGCGCTGCGGGTGACCTTCACCGGATCGGTGATACCAGCCTCGATCATGTTGACGTACTCGTCGGTGATGACGTTGTAGCCAATCTTCTGATCGTTCTTCTCGCCCTGGAGGGCGCGAACGCGCTCCACAACAACGGCGCCATCGCGGCCAGCGTTAGTGGCGATACCGCGCATCGGCTCTTCGAGCGCGCGGCGAAGGATGTTCACACCGGTGAGCACATCGCCCTCGGCATCGGCACCCTCAAGTGCGCTGATGGCGTGGACGAGGGTGACACCACCACCTGGGACGATGCCCTCTTCCACAGCGGCGCGGGTTGCGCTGAGCGCATCCTCAACGCGGTGCTTCTTCTCCTTGAGCTCGGTCTCGGTGGCTGCGCCAACCTTGATGACGGCAACGCCGCCGGCGAGCTTGGCAAGTCGCTCCTGGAGCTTCTCGCGATCGAAGTCGCTGTTGGTGCTTTCGATAGCAGCGCGGATCTGGGAGATGCGGCCGTCGACGTCTTCCTTGGAGCCAGCACCATCAACGAAGGTGGTGTCATCCTTGGTGGAGACCACGCGTCGGGCGGTACCAAGGTCTTCCATGGTGACGCTATCGAGCTTGCGACCAACTTCTTCGCTGATCACGCGGGCGCCGGTGAGGGCAGCGATATCTCGCAGCATTTCCTTGCGGCGATCGCCGAAGCCCGGGGCCTTGACTGCGAGGCTGTTGAAGCGGCCCTGCAGCTTATTGACTACGAGGGTGGCGAGTGCTTCGCCATCGACATCCTCAGCCAGGATCACGAGTGCCTTGCCAGTGCGGGCAACAGCCTCGATGGTCGGCAGGATGTCCTGAATGGCGCTGATCTTCTTGTCGGTGATGAGGATGAATGGATCATCAAACTCGGCAGCCATGGCTTCGGTGTTGGTGACGAAGTATGGGCTGATGTAACCGCGGTCGATCTGCATACCTTCGGTGTACTCGGTCTCGAACTCGAAGCCGCGAGACTCTTCGATGGTGATAACACCATCCTTACCGACCTTCTCCATGACCTCGGCGATGAGATCGCCGATTTCCTGGTCTGCAGCGGAGATGGCGGCCACCTGGGAGATCTCCTGTCGGGTCTCGACGGAGGTAGCGAGGTTCAGCACGTGATCCACAACGAGAGCGCTGGCCTTGTCCAGACCCTGCTTCAGCAGCATGGCGTTGGCACCGGCAGCGATGTTGCGGAGACCTTCGTGCACGATGGCCTGGGCGAGAACGGTGGCAGTGGTGGTGCCATCACCGGCGGCATCGTTGGTCTTGGTGGCAGCTTCCTTGAGGAGCTGGGCACCCATGTTTGCGAACGGATCTTCGAGTTCGATTTCCTTGGCAACGGTCACACCATCATGGGTAACGGTTGGGGCGCCGAACTTCTTGTCGATGGCCACGTTTCGACCCTTCGGGCCGAGGGTGGTTTTGACGGCGTTGGCGAGGGTATCGACACCCTCCTTGAGCGACTGACGTGCCGCTTCGTTGAATTCAATAATCTTTGCCATGGTTTGGTACTCCCTGTAATTCGGAGCTCGTGCTCCGGATGACGTGCGGATTAGCCGATGACGGCGAGGATGTCCTTCTCGGCAAGAATCAGCAGATCCTTGTCATCGAGCTTGAACTCGGTGCCGGCGTACTTGGCGAACAGCACTTCATCGCCAACCTTCACATCCATAGGAATGCGATCGCCATCGTCATCGCGGCGGCCTTCGCCAGCAGCGACCACGGTGCCACGATGTGGCTTTTCCTTGGCGGTATCCGGAAGAACGATACCGCTGGCGGTCATTTCTTCACGGCTTGCCGGCTGAATAACCAGTCGATCGCCCAACGGCTTGAGGTTCAGATCGGACATGATGGTTCCTCCTGAAAAACGATTGTCCTTGACACGCCTTGTGCAAGGGTTCTCTACACAATGCGAATCAGCACACATCATGCGAGGCGTACTGATTGCTTCCAAAACGAGAATAGCACAGCGATTAGCACTCATCAAGTATAGAGTGCTAAAACATGGTGGAGTGGATTCCATGTTGTTCGGCTTCGCCGGGGCCCTGCGATCTCGAACGGAGCCGCAGGGTCTCCGACAGGCTCGGAATGACAACGAAAATGCCCCACGAAGTATACATCTCGTGGGGCATTCGCAAACTGCTCAAATGTCGATCAATGTGCGGAGTTATTCGCCTAGCAGGCGGTCGAGCTGACTCGGTGAGAACACGGTGAATATCTGGTCGCCATCGAGCGTGATGTCTTCCCGAGCCACACCATACACATCGAGCATGTCTTCAGCAGCGGTATCCAGTGTCACCACCAGAATGGTGCCATCGTCCAGTTGCTTGGCCTGACGCACCATAACATACTCCCCGCCTCCATCGGCAAGTTCGTACCGGAATACCACCGAGATATCGCCACCGCGTGTGCGGCTGCCGATCACCTCTGTGTTGATATAGGTTCCATCTGATTCAAATTCATCGATGAAATCCTGATGAAGCCAGTAATCGTAGTAATCACCCGGGGTGGAATCTTCGGCGCCGTACACCGACAGCCACAGGAAGACAGTCTGCGTGCCTTCGTCGCTATTGATGAGGATGGTGTCCTCGCCGGCATCGAAATCGGAGACGATGGTGGCACCATTCTCTTCATCAAAGTACCAGGTTGGAGATTCCCACTCGAAGACGTGGCCAAATACTCCACCTTCCCAGGACGATTCGGTGAGTGACAGCTCCACATCGCCGGAATCTCCAATATCCGGATCTTCTGTAGCTTCCGGAGTGGTGTCATCGTCGCCGGAGGTCTCGATACGCGCGCCATCACGAGGATTGCCCTCGTCGCCCTGGTCCGATTCAACGGTTCCCGGGGTCGCAGTACCGTCCGGATTCGGATCGAGCACTTCGAAATCGCCGGTGATGGCATCGATATCGGCTGGGTCAATACCGACCAGTACGGACTGACCGTCAACGAAGATCTGCCCCTGAATCGCCATCAGGCTGTTTTCGACATCGTCGATTGGCAAATAGTGGGCGGTCAGCAGCTCATATCCTGGAAGCGTGGTGGTATCGACAACGAGGAGCATGAAGGACCCTGGATTGGCACCGGAGGCAGGGAGCCATAGTACCCGCCAGGCGAAGGTTTCATCGCCTTCTTCGCGGTAGATCGTTTCCGTTCCACCCGAAACCGATCCGAATCCCGCCTGGAATTGATCCAGGATCTCGACCGGGGTGTCGCCCGTTTCACCGATGGCAACAAAGCTCACGGTGCCGGTGCCCTGAATGCTGACGTTTTCGATCTCACCATCCGTCGAAGGATTGTCAACGAAAGTGAAATCTGGCCCGATACCCACTTCAACGCCGGAGGATGGCATGAGCACCCTGTCGGTCACTGCCATTTCTT
>JAFAEA010000401.1 GCA_023424355.1 Chloroflexota bacterium
CGAAGTGCTGGGTGAGCACTGCCACCACAATCCGCTGCTTCTCGCCGATGATCACACCGCAATCGTGATTGATGCCTTCGATGGTCCCGGTTTTGCCCGCGTATTCGACATCGTCCGGCAGGTGACGGGCGAGGCGATCGCGGTGCTGCTGATCCGCGAGGCACTGGCGCATCCAGGCGCAGAGTTCCGGGGTAGCGATCTCATCCTTGTAGATCGCCTCGAGGATATTTACCAATCCGGCCGCGGTAGCGCGGTTCTTCGATGGACCCTTTGGAATATTGCGATCCATGAAGTTCCGACCCATCACCGTTTTGCCGACGTTTAGTCGCTTGCCAAGCTCATTGATTTCCGGAATTCCCACGGCGTTCATCAGCACGTTGCTGCTGGAATTATCGCTGATGGCGGTCATCAGCCAGGCGTGATCCCGCAGCGTGAGCTCGAGCTTCGCATCCAACCAGTTCACAACGCCGCTGCCGCTGAGGCGAATCTCCGGCGCGGCCCCGAGGGTATCGTCCAAATTGAGGCGCCCTTCATCCACGGCCTCGGCGAGTCCGGCCAGAATCAGGATCTTGATTGTGCTGGCGCTGGGGAAATCGTGATCGGCGTTAAAGGCAACGTCATCACCATTCTCCAGATCGAGAATGGCAACACCCACCTCGGTGCTATCCGGTCTCGCATCGATGATGTCCTGAATCGCCTGCCATCGGTTGGATTCCATTGCGTCTCCTTCTTCCACTTGCGGCTACAAATGCGACAATCGTATCAGTATCGGAATGTGCCTCCAAAAACCAAAGGGATTTTCATGATCGAGACTGTGAATGCCGGCGACAAACAGGTGAGCCGCCGCGCTGTGGTGAATGCTCCCGCCGCCGTGATCTTCGAACTGGTAGCCAATCCGCATCGTCATCACGAGTTGGATGGTAGCGGCACGGTCGGTGCCAATATCTCCGGCCCCGAGCGGCTGAAGAAGGGCGATGAGTTCAGCACGCACATGAAGCAGTTCGGCATGAAGTACAAAACCACCAGCACTACGACCCGTGTGGAAGAGGATTCCGTAGTGGAGTGGCAGGTGGGAATCGGGCAGAAGTGGCGCTGGGAACTGCGACCGCTCGGTCCGGAATCGACCGAGGTCACCGAGACCTGGGATATCAGTGAGATCCCGGGCTTCGCAGCCTTCGGGTTCAGGCTCGCCGGGATGTATGGTCGGAACGCGCGTGGACTCGAGGAGACATTGCGCAAGCTACAGCAGAGATTTGGAGGATAACGATGGGCGAAATCGTGGATCGTAAGGGCAAATCGGCTGTGATTCCGGAGGCAGAGGAACTTGCGGCTGTGCTGCAATCGCTACCTGCCGGGGAGCTCTCGGATCTCGCTCAGGTGAGAAAGTCGCTCGCTGCCTCGGCGGGCGCCGAGATGTGCTGTCCGGTGACGGTGCAGCGACATCTGGTGGGGTTTAGCGAATCGGATGATGTGCCGTTCTGGCGCGTGGTGGATGCTGAGCGTCCGTTTGCGAAACGGATGGTCGGCGGTCCGGATCGCGTCCGGGAGTTGCTGGCGCACGACATCTGAATTTGTGAACGAAATGCAGACCCGCCCTGCACAAAGCGGAGCGTTGGGCATCGGGCGGGTTTGAGGGGCCGGTGGATCGGTCGAATCTCCGCCACCGTGGATAAAGGGGCGGAATTTCTCGGTTCTAAATTGGCATCTCAATGCCCGGGCGATTCGCGCGATTGTTTTTTGGACAATCGGTCCCTCCGCGCGCGAAGCCCGAGCCTACCACGGGCGCACGTTACCGACTGCGGTTTCCGAACGTGTTGTAACTCACGATTTCTTCCATCGCCTTCCGACCGCCGCTGCCTTTGCTGCCGTTATCCACATCCGTCACCTTGCCAATCACCACCAGGCTGCGGAGTGTTTCGCTTTCGGGGATCTGCATGATCTCCTTGGCTGCAGCTTTTTCCTCATCCGTGGTGTACCAGGCGGTGCCGCTGCCATAACCCAGCACATCGGCGGCGAGCATAATGCGTTCGCTCATCCGACCTTCGTCGTAGCTGTGGGAGACATTTGTATCGCCCGGTAGCACGATGGCGATGGCCACCGATGCGTTCTCCATCCAGATGTTCAACTCGCGCACGTTGGCGAGGCGCTTGAGCTGTTCCTTGTCATCCACAACCACCAGCTGCCACGGCTGACCATTGCGAGAGCTGCCGCTCCAGCGAGCGATTTCCAGAATGTTCTGCAGATCATCGGCCGGCATGGCGGAGCCATCGAATCGTCGGGATTGGCGGAGGTTTTTCAGTGTTTTGAGGGTATCGATCATTGTTTCTCCTGTTGTGTGCGCGAGATTGCGTCCCTGGCATCATAGCAGATGACTAACCGATGGTAAGTGCGCCCGCACCTGGATGTTCCCCCCGAAATACCGGTGGGGACTTGTAGGCTCGCCCAGCGCCCGCAGGCGCTACCGAAGGTAGCCGAGCCGAAGGCGAGAAACGGAGTGGGCCCTTGGGCGGGCACGAGGGACCGGTGTTCCGGCCGTATTTCCGCCTCCAGAATTGGTTCCCGGTGCCCGGGCCATGCGCGCTTGTCGATGCCGAAAATGGACAATCTCCGCGCGCAGCCCGGGCCTACCAGTTGGTATCCAGATGTGGAGGCGGAATTTCGCCAGTCGGAATCGGTTCCCGGACACCGCCCATACAGGTCTCACAGAGACCTTAGGACGATGCTACCGTGGAGTGGCTTCTGGCGTGGCGGCATCGCCGGCCGGGAAGAGATCGACCCACGCATCGGCGGCCACGACATCGGCATCCAGCAGACCGGATTCCTGCATCCAGGCGGCGTAATCATCCCAGCGCTCGGAGGTTTGCGTACCCCACGCGACCTTGCCGTTATCGGTCCACATCGGTGCCAGCAGATCGAGTCCTTCTCGCTCGACCTCCTCAACCAGTTCCGGGCTTTCGGCGAGCAGGTTGGCAAGAGCCGTATCCAAATCTGCCTCGGCATCTGCATATCCCTGTCGCAGGGCACCGAGGAAGGCGGTTACCTTTTCGGCCTGGTTCGAGACCGTATCTTCGCCAGCTACAATCACCAACTCGTAGTAATCCGGTACTCCGTTCTCTTCAACACGGAAGTACCGCACCGGGTAACCCTCGTGCTCGGCGAGGATGGTTTCGTGGGTCCAGTACACACCGATGGCGGCATCGGCGCGGCCACTGAGGATGGCTGGCATCAAATCGAAGCCGACATTCACCATCTCCACATCATCGAGTGAGAGG
This sequence comes from Chloroflexota bacterium, assembly GCA_023424355.1. Taxonomy (GTDB): domain Bacteria; phylum Chloroflexota; class Chloroflexia; order Thermomicrobiales; family UBA6265; genus UBA6265. The sequence goes on from JAFAEA010000401.1 coordinate 3,273, forward strand.
CCGTTGTGCTCCAGAATCGTTTTCAGGTAGGCCTCATCGCTTGGTACACCGGTCATGGCGAAGGTTTTGCCACCGAAATCGGCCGGCGATTCGATATCGCTATCTGCCAGCACCATGATCGAGTTGAGCGGATGCTGCACCATCGCCGCGATGCTCTGCACCGGCACCTCGTTTTGGCGAGCACTCAGTACCTCGGTGTGATAGGTGATGCCGAATGTATCGCGACCGGCACCAACGGTTTGAAGCACCGTGGTGGGATCGGCCGGGACAAAGATCTCGACATTCAGTCCGGCAGCCTCAAAGTATCCGTTTGCCTTGGCCATGTAGATACCGGCGTGATTGGCATTCGGATACCAATCCAGCGCGAGGGTGACATCGGTAAGATCCTGCGCGGCACTGGCCCGATGAGCAAGTGGCGTGGCGATGGCGGCGAGACCGGCAGCCCGCACGAAGCGGCGTCGATTAATAGCGGATGAAAACAGTTTGGACATGGAAAATACCTTTCCGATGCCTGCGCGGGCATTATCCCGATCAGGTCACATACGGTCGGCGATGGAATGATCGCCCTCTCAGCCCGGTCCTTCCGAGCTCCCGTCCGGCTATGCGGTTGGTATTTACAAGCGTAGCATTTCAGCAATGAATTGATCGGGTCGACCAAATGGTATACTTGGGCTTGTCGAAGGAGCAGAGATATGCCACGGACACCCACACCAATGGTGAAGATAAAACCTGAAACTCACGCCAAACTGCAGGAAATTTCCCGGGAGGACGACTCTCCGATGGGTGAAATTATCGGCGAACTTGTAGATCGTTACGAACGGGAACGGTTTTGGCGTGGTGCCAGAGAAGATCTTGCGAGGTTGCGAGAGACCCCGGCGGAATATCAGGCATATAAGGACGAGATGGCCGAATGGGACTCGCTCGCGAATGAGAGCCTTCAGAACGAACCACCGTTTGATGCGGATGCAGAATGATCAACGCCTCCGATCTTCCAAAATCGGGAGAGATTTGGAACGCGTCTCTAGATCCCATTCGCGGCGTGGAGCAGGCGGGATATCGCCCGGTTCTGGTGATCTCCAACGATTGGTTCAACCAACTGGGAACAGGATTGGTATTGGTTGCTCCAATTACGGGAACCGATCGCAATATCCGATATCAGGTAAAGATCCCTGCCAGCGAAGGCGGAATCACAAAAGATTCGGTGGTGATGTGTGAACAGGTTCGTTCCCTGGATATCAGCAGATTCCGTAAGCGTCGCGGCACTGCTTCTTCTGAAACACTGGTGAGGGTTCGCGATGTGGTGACCATGATGATTTCGGACGATACGTTCACCGGCTGGTGAGCCGGGTAATCGTCACGACTCTGGAGTCGCATCTGCCGGTAACGCATCGTGGCGGAAGTATTCAGAATCCGGCACGCCATCGCGATTGATGGAAACCATCATCCATTGGGTGCCATCCCATTCCACGGTCACCACGCTCGGCCACTCAATCCAGTTTCCATCGGAGTCCACTGGCACCAGCCAAACATCGGCACCGCGCAGGTTCACGCCCTCGCCGCCGAAATCCTGACGGAACGTATCTGTGTGGTACACGACGAGGTTCATGCCATCACTGGTGAGCACCGGCTGAATCTGGGAGTGTCGATTGGCGACACCGTCCGCGATTTCTGCATCGGTGAGACCATCGGTTCCATCCGGGAAGACCTCTTGACCCAGTAACCATATGAAGAACTCGCTCTCGTATGCCATGGCTCCGCGCCAATTCTGCTGTTGGATACAGGTGTTCCAATCGCGCAGGAGCAATTGAGCCGCTCCTGCTGGAGCATCGACGATACCAGACTCGTTGAACGGCTCCACATCAGCCTCGGATTTCCGGACGATAGAGGCGATTTCCGCCTCGGTGCGTGGTGTGCGGCGGCAGACTCCGGGAGAATCCCTCACGAGCGATTCCGGAGTCGGCGCCGAGCCGTGTTGATTATTCCCCGGCCCCCACACCTGTATCCCCACCGAAATCAGCGATGCCACCAACCCGATCACCAATACCGCCGCGATGGCGTTCACAATTGCCTTGCCGTTACGCCACCACTGGTGTGGCCGAACGAGTTCCTCGCCAGGCTCACTGCCGATCCAGCCGGCATCGTTGGCGAGATGCACCATCTGGATGGCGACATCCTGCAGCTCTGGTTCGATCTCATCGATCCCGGTTGGATCGCCTTGCAATAGTCGATCCAGTCCGCGGTTGAAGCGATCGTCCCGGGCGTTTTCGTTCATGGGGGTGGGGACGTTCATCGTGTAACTCCGGGTGCATTTCGCAATGTCTGAAAAGCCCTGCGCTGGGCGCTTTTGACTGCGTTTTCGCTCATATCCATGCGAGCGGCGATTTCGGCGATCGGGAGTCCGTGAAGCCGCAATCGCACAATCTCCCGATGCGTTGGTTTTAGATGATTCAGCGCAGCATGGAGCCGATCGGCAGCATCGTTGCTACTCGCGATCTCTTCCGGCAGCGGCGCGGAATCGCGGATGGGTAGATCGTCGATCGTGGTCGATGGCTTTTTGCGACGATACTCATCGATGATGGTGTTGCGGGTAATGCGATACAACCACGCCCGAAACGGACCGGCCGTATACCGTGGCAGTGCCTGCATCGCCTTGGTAAACACCATGCTGGTGATATCCTCTGCCAGCATCGGATCGCTCACCTTGCTCCGCACAAATCGCTGGATTTCCGGTGCGTAGCGGCGATAGAGTTCGCCAAATTCCTCCGGATTCTGCCGGGCACGCTTCACCAGCTCCTCGTCATCGAGGTCAGAACTATCGGGCTCCTGCCTGTCTATGAAGTTTTTCCAGCGCAACTTCAGCATGGCTTCGGTCTGTTCATCTCGGGCGACGCGTCTTGCCATGGTAGACGCAGGAGTTTGGTGGAGGTGTCATGCCGCGTGTGTTCGCACGAGGGGCATCCGGATAACCGATTCGATTAATGCGACAATATGTTCATGAAAATGAAGTCTGAAACCGTGGAGATGTCATCGTGAAGATCACTGTTGTCGGGGCTGGTGCAATGGGCTCGTTGGTGGCCGCTCGCCTCACATCATCCATGAATTCGCATGCAGCCGATTCTGGCGGCGCTTCCGGTCTGGATCGCGTTCTGCTATACGGGCGTGCATCTGATCATCTCGATGCCATCCAAAAGAACGGACTGGATCTCACCGAGCGTGATGGCCAGGTGAACAACATCCGTTTGCAAGCTACCAGCGATCCCGCTGACGTTGCCGGTAGCGATGTGGTGATTGTGTTGGTGAAGGCCTGGGCCACAGGCGAAGCTTGTGCGCCGCTTGCGCCGTATCTCGAGCGCAATACCATCGTGCTCACGCTGCAGAACGGACTCGGAAATGCCCACGCCCTGCGTGATGCGCTGACCTATAACGGCGTGCGGCCACATATCTGGATGGGTGTCACCACCCAGGCGGCAGTTCGCACCGCTCCCGGTAAAGTCACGCACACCACGGATGGCATCACTGCCATCGGGCGTCGCACCCCGGAAATCAATGATCGCCTCTCGAATCTCGCCAATGTTCTGCGAGATAACGGCTGGCGCACCAACGCCGTCGGCGATATTCATCGGTGGGTATGGCGAAAGCTCGCCGTGAATTGCGCTCTGAATCCCACCACCGCTCTCGCTGGCGTACCGACTCGCACGGTCGCTACCGATCCCGATCTGCTGCAGGCGGCCCGCTCGATCATCGAGGAAGTGGTAGCCGTGGCGGAGAAAGAAGGCGTGCGCCTTCACACCGATACGCTGGTGGAAGTGATGGAGAACTTCGCGCTCTCCACCGCCAATCCATATACCAGCATGTATGTGGATCTGGAACAGGGCCTCCGCTCCGAGATCGATGCCATTAACGGTGCCGTGGTGCGTCACGCCCGTCGCCACAATGTGGCCGTACCAAACAATCTTATGATGATGCGGCTGATTGGTGCTCACGAGCGCGGACACCGCCCGGAATCCGGCGATTCCAAGGAAGGTTCCAGCTACACCCGCGGTTTCCACCCGACTCCACAGGTCTAATGCATGCAGCTTCGTAAAACGCTCACACTCACGACTCCTGATGATGTGCTGGATGCCACCATCGGGGCGATGACGATCGGCCTGGTGCCGATCATGGGAACCATCCACGAAGGGCATCTTTCGCTCATTCGTCGGTCCGATCTCGAGAACGATGAAACCGTGGTGGCGCTGTTCGATCCTTCTGGCGATGTGCCGGATGTATCTGCGAATTGCATCACCATTGCCCACGAGGCTGGTGCGCGCATTTTCTACCGCCCGGAACCGGCGGACATCTTCCCGGAAACCTTCGGGACTTCTGTGCGTGTACCCGATTTGGCTCAACACTGGGAAGGCGAGGCCCGGAAGGGACACTTCGACCGCGTCACCGCATGGTTCGTGATTCTGCTCAATCAGCTGCAGCCCACGCGAACCTATGTGGGCGAAAAGCACTTGCAGCAACTTCGCATTCTCGAGCGCGTGCATGAAGATCTCGGCCTGAGTGGCGAGATCGTGCCCTGTGTCACCGTGCGCGATCCGGATGGATTACCGCTGAGTTCTTACAATGCCGGGCTTTCCGATGAGGAACGCGCGGCTGCGGT
>JAFAEA010000403.1 GCA_023424355.1 Chloroflexota bacterium
CTTCCCAATACCGGCCCTCACCTTCGCGCTGAAGGTCATCCCAACTGTTGTGCACCTGAATGATGCGGTGCTCCTTGAGATTGAACACGATGAGTCCGAGACTGCCTGGCTGCAGACTGCGAGCCCGGGTGGTTTGATCCAGCACGCGGAACGCAGGATGAACGGCGGAGTCCTCGGCTTCGATCATCTCGCGCCAACTTTCGTCCAGCGCATCGACATTGAACTCATCGAACATCGCGAGTTGGGATTGCACCTGAGCAATCCAGTCTGCGTCCAGATTTGCCACGGTTTGCAGCATATCGCGAGCAGTATCGAATTCAAGACCAGCGACCGCTGTCAGCATTTTGGGGCCATGTCCGGGTGCGAGCAGGCTAATGGTGCCACGGTCGTCAATGAGATTGATGCGGTAGTTTCCGGGATTGGATTCTGAAGTAGTCATTTGGTTCTGGTTCTCCTGTTGGCGATTCCACGCCACCAGTAAAGTATCATGAGGTGTTGCAGTTCGTGCCAGTGAAAGGAGCAGCGATCATGCCAAAGCAACCGAAATCCAGACTCGATCGCGAGCTCGATGAAATTCTGACGAGGAAATCGAAGGAACCGATCCCGTTTTCTTCGCATCCGAGAGCGCCCAAGACAAAAGGCAAGGCAGCGACCGAGAATGTGGTTTTCGGAATCCTGGACGTCTGGGACTTCCTGAAATCTGTCCCGCTACTTATGGCCTTCATGTTTGCTATTGGAGCGCGCCTTGTGCGGGATGTAAGCCCGCTGCTCGCATTACTGTTCGTGCTGGGAACCGTGCTTTCGTTGTATCTGCCAGGAATACGACGCCTCTCGCAACCAGCGGATGCCGGAAAGCCAGAAGTGAAATATTGGCGCGGGAAGCCGTACACATCTCAGGTGAAGGATGCAGTATCTCGGCATCCAGTAGATTCCCTCAAGCGCTATTTCGATCGTCGCCGCTAGACCGATTCAGGAGAACGCTGAATGCCTCGTGTAGTTTCCGACATCGTTGATGTCTATGTCTTCCGCCGATTGAATGGTCGCGTTCAGTTTCTGTTGCTCCAGCGAAAGCCGGATGTGAGCATGGGTAACACCTGGCAGGCGTTCCACAGCCAGATCCAGATGGGCGATACCACGCTGGAAACGGTGAAACGCGTAGTGACGGATGCCTCCGCGCTGGAAGTGGATACCATCTACTCGGCCGACTACATTAACCAGTTTTACGACGAAGGTCGCGATGCGATGGTGCTATCGCCCGTATTTGCCGTGACCGTGAAGGCGCAATCGCCAGTGATGCTGAGCAGCGAGTATCGCGATGCCGGCTGGTTCGATCGCGATGATGCCACCACCCGCTTGCCCTTCTCCGGACAGCGATGGGCCGTACGTCACATCGACGAGATCATGGGCATCGGTGAAGAAGAGCGCAATATCTATCGTATCGATGCCGATATTTGGCAGCCGACCCAGGGAATCAGCGATTCGGTTCCACCCGTTGAGGAGCCAGAAACGGGGTCAGATTCTGACCTCGAGGTCGAAGATACTATCAGTGACGAGCAGGATGCGGAGAGTTGACGGCATCCGCTATAATCGAACAAATGATCTGATTCTGACAAACAGGAGACACCATGCCGAACTTCAATATCGTCTCCGATTTGCGCCCTACGGGCGATCAACCCGCCGCAATCGAAGAACTTGTTTCCGGACTCAATAACGAAGAACGGTTCCAGACACTGTTGGGTGTCACTGGATCCGGCAAAACATTCACGATGGCCAACATCGTGGAACAGGTGAACCGCCCTACCCTCGTGCTTGCGCACAACAAGACGCTGGCGGCTCAGCTCTACAGTGAGTTCAAGGAATTCTTCCCGAATAACGCGGTGGAATACTTCGTTTCTTACTACGATTACTACCAGCCAGAAGCCTATGTTGCCCGCACCGATACCTTCATTGAGAAGGATGCGGATATCAACGAAGAGATCGACAAGTTGCGTCACGCCGCGACCCGATCCCTGCTGACTCGTCGCGATACGTTGATCGTCGCGTCTGTTTCCTGCATCTTTGGTCTTGGTACTCCGGAGGAGTATGCCAAAACCATGATCACGCTCATGCGTGGTCAGCAGGTGCGACGCGACAAGGTTCTGCGGCAACTGGTGGATATCCAATACGATCGCAATGATATGTCGCTCATTCGCGGATCCTTCCGCGTACGCGGCGATACATTGGAAGTGTTCCCGGCTTACGAGGAGATCGCCGTTCGTATCGAGTTCTTCGGTGACGAGATCGATCGCATCGTGGATGTCGATCCTCTCACCGGTGAAATTTTGGCCGAGCGCGAAGATGTCGCCATCTATCCCGCAAAGCACTTTGTCACAACTGATGACATGATGAAGCGCGCGATCAAGGACATTGAGGCCGAACTCGAGCAGCGCCTGAAAGAGCTGGATTCAGTCGGAAAGGTGCTCGAAGCCGCCCGATTGAAGCAGCGCACCATGTACGACATTGAAATGATGACCGAGGCTGGCTACTGCGCCGGAATCGAGAACTATTCGATGCACCTATCGCGGCGACAATTCGGGGATCAGCCGAGCACATTGCTCGATTACTTCCCGGATGATTACCTGATGCTCATCGACGAGAGCCACATTACCCTGCCACAGGTACGAGGTATGTTCGGTGGCGATCGCAGCCGCAAGGATGTGCTTGTGGATTACGGTTTCCGCCTGCCAAGCGCAAAGGAAAACCGCCCCCTCACCTTCAACGAGTTCGAGGGCATGATCAAACAGGCGGTCTTCGTTTCCGCAACACCTGGTCCGTACGAGATGGAGCACAGCGAGAAGGTTGTGCGCCAGGTGATTCGCCCGACTGGTCTGCTGGATCCAGAAATCAGCGTTCGTCCGAGCAAGGGACAAATCGACGATCTCGTCGGCGAGATCAACGCCCGCATCAAGCGCGGAGAGCGTGCACTTGTCACCACTCTCACCAAGCGCATGGCGGAGGATTTGAGCGATCACCTCAAGGAGCTCGGAATCCGCACGCACTACCTCCACAGCGAGATCGATACCTTCGAACGAGTGGAGATTTTGCGCGATTTGCGACTCGGCGTGCACGATGTTGTCGTGGGCATCAACCTGCTTCGAGAGGGGCTCGATCTGCCAGAAGTCTCGCTGGTTGCTATTCTTGATGCGGATAAGGAGGGTTTCCTCCGATCCGAAGGGTCGCTGGTCCAGACAATTGGACGTGCCGCGCGACATGTCGACGGGCTGGTCGTTATGTACGCGGATAACATGACACGTTCGATGAAGGCCGCGATCGATGAAACGTATCGTCGACGTGAGATACAGATTGCGTACAACGAGGAACATGGTATTCAACCTCGCGGTATCGTGAAAGAAATCCGCGATCTGAGTGATCGCATGCGGGCCGTGGCCGAGGAACATGCGGAGTACGATGCAGCCGGGAACGGCAAGGATGGCATCATCCATCAGATTCCGAAGGACGAGCTCACTCGCATGATCAAGGATCTGGAAAGCCAGATGAAGGCCGCTTCACGCGATCTCGAGTTTGAGAAAGCCGCCTTGTTGCGCGATCAGATTGTCGAGCTTCGACGCATTATTGATGTGGATCCGGTTACCCCGTAACCAAACACACTTCCGGACCACAGGAGGGAACACATCGCATGGCGATGAATCATCGAATAAGTCGGCGAGGTTTCGCCGCAATCCTCGGCACAAGCGCGCTTGTGGGCCAGCGAGTGCTGGCTCAGGAAACCGGGTCTCCATCGGAGACCGGCGCCGAACTCCCCGCAGCCGATCTGCCGAGCATGAATCAGCAGGGCCATCGGTTTGAGTTCAGTTCCACCTTTGAGGGCAACTTCGATGGTGTACCGAACGAGGCTCCGGTGTACAAGATGGAACTCGTCACCTACACACTCGAGCAGGTTCAGGATCTCACCGAGCGTCTCGGCATCGATGCCGAAGTGAGCGATCTTGGTGGTGATTCCTTTAGCGCGCAATCTCGTGACGCGCAGATCTATGTCACCCAGGGTCGCGTGCAGTACATGAACCTCGCCGAAGCTGAAGAAGGCGATCTGCAGAGCGATGAAACGGCGATCAACACAGGTCGCGAATGGCTCCGCTCCAACGGACTGCTTCCCGGGGATGTCGGTGATGGCAAGGTGCTAACCCGCAGCGATGAGCCGAAGCGTATGGTGGTCGGCTTCCAGCCGGTGCAGCCGACTCCGCTCATCTCCTCGACACCTATTGTGACGGTCACCATGGGTCCGAACGGTCAGGTCCTAGAAGCAACCAACGGTTGGGCGAAGCTGACGCAGGATGTTGTCTACGCCCTACGTGGTGCCGATTTCGCATGGGGCGAAGTCGAAGGCCGACGTGCGTGGATTGATGCATCGCTCCCGACAGATAAGTTCCCTCCGAACACATCCATTGGTGGTGCGGTTGTGTACACCCAACTCTCACTGGCCTACACTACCTCTGGTGTTCCTGGTGAGAATCAGTACCTGCAGCCGGTTTATGTGTTCCATGGCGAACTCACTCCGGAAGGATCTGAAGACCGATTCCAGGTGAAGGCCTATGTGGCAGCACTGATCAATAGCAACCAACCGGTGGGATAACATGGCAAACGGCACCATCTTGCTTGTAAACGGACCCAACCTCAACATGCTTGGCACCCGCCAGCCTGAGGTCTATGGCAATCGCACACTGGCCGATATCGAGAAGGATCTCGTTGAGGCAGGTGCAGCCGGGAATCCAGCACTTAAGGTGGTGCCGGTGCAATCCAACCACGAAGGCGAGCTGCTGGATGCCATCCACACAATCGGTAAGGATGCCGATGGCATCATCATCAACGCCGGGGCATTGACGCATTACAGCATTGCATTGCGAGACGCCCTCACCAGCATTGAAACACCGGCCATCGAAGTTCACATCAGCAATATCCACGCGCGAGAAGAGTTTCGGCACAAATCCGTGATCTCCGCGGTGGTAATTGGTCAGATCGCCGGTCTCGGCGAGGATGGTTATCACCTCGCGCTGGAATGGTTCCGCAACCGCATCAATCGCTAATC
>JAFAEA010000012.1 GCA_023424355.1 Chloroflexota bacterium
ATGGTTTTCGGGATCACGGTGGTTGTGGTTCTTAACACGATCATCAGTGAGCTCCTCACCAAAAGAGGTATGCTCACCGTTCACGATATTCGCCACTTTCTCTCCATGGTGGCAATCAATCTGGGCCTGTCCGCGATCCTACTCCGGATTCTTCCGAACCTCAGCGGCGAGTATTCGATCCGTCTGAGCAATTCGCTGTTCTTCTTCTTTTTGATCAGTCTTCTGGTGACTTTGTTCGATCGGTTCCGGGCTATTGCAAATATGCGGATCGGCCAAACGTCTGGTTCCAGGATTCGTGGGTGAGTCTCTGGTAGATATCTGTTGAGTTTGGTCCAGAAGACACAATGGCCATCCTGGCCACCAGCGGAAGATGATCCGATCCGACGTTGTCCCCGACCCGTGTCTCCAGTGGATACCAGTGCGAAGATCCCCAGATGTAGTCGATCCGCAGAACTGGCAGCACCGGCGCATCACTGAGTGTTTCACTTACGTCGTCCAAAGCCGGCAGTTTCGTGGGATACGTGAGACCAACTCCACTGCCAGATTCTGCAAACGCGTCCACCAGCCCCATAGACTCCATCAGTTCGTAGCGATCATGGTGATGGGTCATATTAAAATCGCCCATCACCAGCAGCGGACCGTTGATCCGAGAGATCACATCGATCAGCGAGCTAAATTGCTCGTCACCTCCGGGCCGGGACACCACACCAGACGAAGTAAGTTCCGGTGGCGGTGGATGGGCGACGATAACCGTGACCTGTGTGCCGTGGACATCCAGCGTGACGAGCAGGTCTGGCCGTTCCGGATTGGAATCCAGCAGCTGGTAGTCCACTATGGGATATTCACTGAGCAAAGCCTTGCCCGAAATCCCCAATCCGAAGACAACCCGGTACGGATACTCAGCCATTGTGCTGGCATTTATGGTATCGGCCGTCTGTGGAGATACCTCCTGCAGCGCAACAATATCGGCCCCACTTTCTCTAATTGAGGAGAGGAGATTTTCGGGATCGGCGACTTCGTTGCCGGTGTTCAGAGTCATCGCGGTGAGCTCCATACTGCCAGCAGGAGCAACTCTGGGATTTTCTGAAGCGCTGGCAGGTGTCCACACAAGGAGCACGGCACACATAAGTTGCATCACTACCGGGAGTCGAAGTCGGCGCCAAATCACAATCGGGAATGGGATGAGGGCGATGAGCAATGCGATATCGCGCACATATCCAAATGCCTGTACGGGCCAGTAGCGATCGCCGGAAATGCCAGACATGGCGATAAATCCCAGCACCACCAGGCAATAAAACATGAATATTCGTCGAAAGAATGTGCGCAGTCGGCTGGACGTCGCATTTGGCCTTGAGCCAATGGAAATGTTTGTGGGAACGAGGGATTGCAAAGTGTTACTGGTCCTGATCTTGAACTTCAATCATTAGTCGACTCCCCGTTGAAACTGTAGCTGTTTCTGAACCCTTCTACCAAGTACTACGTACAAACCCTCCGCATGGATTCAATACCTGGCGCCATCTGAGTGATGGTGCAGACCTTCTCACACCCTCTGATTTCGCATCTGGATGCATTTGCCGATCTGGCGCACAATCAGGATTGGAATAAGAATCAGGGAGATGGCAAATGAAATATGGTTTGAACGTACCGAACTTCGGGGCATTTGGAGATATCAAACAGCTCGTTGAGTATGCAAAGGCTGCCGAAGCCGCCGGCTGGGATGGCTTCTACCTGTGGGATCACCTGCGGACCATTGACCTTCCTGCCACCGATCCGTTTGTCGATCCCTGGATCGCGATGACTGCGATCGCCGCCAACACCACAAACCTGCGTTTCGGTGCATTGGTGACGCCATTCTCTCGACGTCGCCCCGGCAAAGTGGCCCGCGAAACTGTCTCGCTCGATCGCCTCTCCGATGGCCGACTCGTTGTCGGTGCCGGCATCGGTGGCGATTACTATCGCGAACTGAGCGGCTTCGGCGAGGAAGTCGGCGATAAAGTCAACGCCGCCAAGCTGGATGAAGCCTTGTACCTGATCAACGAACTCTGGACCGGCCAAGAGGTTACGCACAAGGGTGAGCACTACACCCTGGAGAAGATCCAGTTCCACCCTACTCCAGTACAAGAGCCTCGGATTCCTGTGTGGCTCGCCGGCGTGTGGCCGGGTACCAAGCCGTTCCAGCGAGCGGCCAGGTGGGATGGCATTGTGCCGCTGGATCGACACAATCAGGAGCATCCGCAAGGATTCCCGCCGGAGGAAGTGCGAAAGATGATGGAGTACATCCACAAGTATCGTGAAAGTGATGCACCCTTCGATGTCGTCATCACCACGCGTCGGCACCAACTGGGCAAGGGTTACGTTCCGGCGACAGATGAGTACTTCACGTACCTCGCCGAGATGGAATCCGCCGGCCTCACCTGGGCCCTGGAATCGCTGGATATGAAGGCCGATCACCAGCAGATCGTGGATGTCATCAATGCGGGGCCAGCCCGATTGAGCTAAACATCTGAGATCAATTCGATGATCAAAGCAACGGAGATCGGCACATAACGCGCCGATCTCCGTTCTGCATTCTCCAGATGCTACAATCGCCTCACACGGAAACGGCCGGGGATTTGCCCCGCGCCGGCACAACGCGTGCCCACATCCACGAGGTGCCCATGCCACTCAGCTACACAATCGATCACGTTCGCAATAGCACCGCAGTCAAAAAAGCGCTGGCGCAACTCCACGCCGGCGAGAATCCCAATCTGGTTGATATGCCCGAGGCGATTCGTCCTTTGCTGACGGCGATCGCAGCGGTCGATCATGGTGGCACTACGCTTGTCCTCGCGTCCCGCCGCGATCGTGCAGACCAGATTCTCGGGGCATTGCGAGAGTATTTGCCGAAGGTAGTGGCACTCGAGCGATGGGTCTCGCCCGATGCCCTCCCCTGGGAGCAGTTGCCCGTCGATCTCGATGCCAGCGTCGAGCGCACACGCAATCTTGCCCAGTTCGGGTTCAAGCTGAAGCATCCGCGGATCGTTGTGGCACCGATTCAGGCTCTGATGCAGCTAATCATGGGACCGGAAGAACTGCGCGCGCACTCGCTCGGACTAAAAGTCGGCGAACAAACCCGCATGGAGGATATCGTGGCGTGGGCGGCCCGAGTGGGCTACCAAACCGTGCCAATGGTGCAAGAAGCCGGCACTATTGCCCGTCGCGGTGGCATCATCGATATCTATCCACCAGGATTTGAAGAACCGATCCGTATCGATTTCTTCGGCGACGAGATCGAATCCATCCGCTACTTCAGCGTGCATACTCAGCGGAGCACGGGCAAGCTCAACCGCATTCGACTACTCCCACCGATGGAACTGCCGATCTGGGAGCTTCCCAAGATCGCGGCGGAACTGAGCGTGCTTCCGACCGATTCCTTGAGACCCGAGGTGAACACCGAGTGGCAGCGAATGGTCGATCACATGGGCGAAGGCGTGGTGCCCGCATCGATCGATCTCTTCTCCGGTTATCTGGTGCCGAAGCGCACGACACTCATCGATCATCTGCCCCGGCGAACTCTTGTGGTCGTCGACCAGCCGGATAGTGTCAATGTCGCGCTTGATCAGGTGCAACAGCAGGCAGATGAGCTCGAGCGCACGTTTGTCGATAGCGGCGAACTGCTCCCGGACTTGGCGCGTCCCTACTCCGATGCCGCCACCATCCGGGCCAAGCTGGCCCAGTTCCCGATCCTGAATCTGGGCGAGCTCATCGGCGCGGAAGAGGATTCGGTACACTCGTTAGATGTCATCGGCAATCCACCGCTGTTTGCGGGCGATATCAATGAGCTGGTGGCTGATGTGCGCAACCGATTGCAACGCGGCTGGCGCGTGAGCATCGCTACCGATCAGGTGAATCGCATCACTGAAGTGTTTTCGGATCACCATGTGGCTGCGAGTCGACCGGATCTGGAATCTGGCGACGAAACAGCTCTTCCTGCCGGAACAGTCGAGGTGATCCCGAGCGATCTCACCGCCGGTTGGATGTGGAATCGCGGCAAGGTGGCGGTGATCACCGATTTCGAGAT
>JAFAEA010000073.1 GCA_023424355.1 Chloroflexota bacterium
ATGGCCAGTGGCGTCTTCATTGTGCCGTTGCTGACAATGTCCGGATTGGTTGATATACACACCGCCATCGGCGCCAGCCTGATTTCAGTGATCGCGTGCTCATGCTCGAGCGCACCGCATTTCCTCAAAGGTGGACTGGTGAACATCCGTCTCGCTGCGGTGTTGGAAATCGGCAGCACGGCCGGAGCCCTCACCGGTGTGTTTCTGGCGGGGTTGCTGGAACCCGCAATTCTCTACTTGCTGTTTGCGGCGGTGATGATCGTCTCTGCATACCAAATGTTCGCGAATCGAAGCGTACACACACGGGTACGCTAAGTGGATTCTCGACCACTTTGGCAGCGGGAACTACGTCTGGACTCCACTACTCCGGCCACGGCGACGCTTTCCGCGCAATCTTATTCAGTCGATCGGCTGCCATTGGGGGTGTCGTTGATGTACGGAGCTGGCGTTCTATCCGCATTGTTGGGCATCGGAAGCGGCGTGCTGAAGATTCCGGCAATGGATTCCGCATTGAGGTTGCCGATCAAAGTGTCATCGGCCACATCAAACTTCATGATCGGAGTAACCGCCACCGCTAGTGCAACAGCCTATTTCCTGCGCGGCGATATCGATACCAGCGTCGCCGGGTCGGTCGCGCTCGGTTCTGTAGTGGGTTCGATTGCAGGAGCAAAACTGCTCTCGATTCTGCCAGCGCAACGACTCCGCGGTCTCTTCGTGGTCATCCTGCTGTTGCTGGCCATCCAAATGTTCCTGACCGGAATCGGCATCGATCTCGTGGGAGGTGGTTCATGACGGATCAGCATCAATTGGAAACCGAACTCGGGTCGCTGCTGAAATATGGCACCATCATCTGCTCCGTCGTCATTCTGGCCGGCATCATCCAGGATCTGCTCGATTTCGATCTGGCTGGAATTCAATTGGTTTCCGTAGGAATCGTCGGCTTCATCCTGCTCCCGATTCTGCGTTTGCTCACCATGCTGAAGAGCTACCTCGCGGAGCGCGACCTCTCGATGATTCGTGTAGTGAGCATTGTTCTGGGTCTTGTATTTGTGGGTGCCATCGCGGGTCTGCTTTGGTAGCCGCCGCAATCATGGCACGCCATCGGCCATCACCGTAGAATAGGCTCAGCACGACCTCGCCGGGTTGGTGAAATTGGCAGACACGCCAGACTTAGGATCTGGTGGCCGTAAAGGCTGTGCAGGTTCGAGTCCTGTACCCGGCACCACCTCAAACAAGCAGGAATATGGCTCAACCAAGCCCGAGAGTTGCGCGGTGCTGCCACACGGAAATCACCGCCGTGGAGCCTTCGCCAACAGCAGTGGCTACACGCTTGCCCGATCCGTGACGCACATCACCAGCCGCAAAAACTCCCGAGGTGCTTGTTTCGAGGATAAATGGATCCCGACCGCGATTCTTTCCAGAGGGTACGGCGTCCAAACCGGTGAGAATGAAGCCCTTTTCATCGCGCGCCACCTGTCCATCCAACCATTCGGTGTGTGGTTGGGCACCGATGAACACAAAGAGCGCGGCGGCTGGCACTGTTTCAGTCTCACCCGTTTTCGAATCCTTGAGCACCAATGATTCGAGATGATCGCTACCGATCGCCTGTTCCACTCCGGAGTGATAGCGCACGTGGATATTTGGCGTGGCCAGGATCCGCTCAGTCAGGTAGTGCGACATGCCAGCGGAAAGCTCACCTCCACGCACAAGCAGGGTGACACTCTTACACACCGTGGAGAAATGCATCGCGGCCTGACCGGCGGAGTTCGCGCCACCTACGATGTACACATCCTCACCTGTTACTGCCGCTGTTTCCGTTGTGGCGGCTCCGTAATACACTCCTCGCCCGGTGAGCTCCTGGATTCCGGGAGCATCCAATCGACGATACGAAACGCCAGTGGCAATAATCACCGAAAGCGCGCGGACCTCGGAACCGTCGGATAGCGTGATGCCAATCGTGCCGGCATCGCATTGCATGCTCGTCACTTCCTGGGTGAGCATGAAGGTCGCGCCAAAACGGCGGGCCTGAATCACGGCCCGGCGTGAGAGATCGGCCCCTGAGAGTCCGGAAGGGAAGCCGAGGTAGTTCTCGATTTTCGAGCTCATTCCGGCCTGCCCTCCGGAGGCTTCCCGCTCGATAACCACTGTGGAGAGGCCCTCGGAGGCACCATACACAGCCGCCGCCAGACCTGCCGGGCCAGCGCCCACGATGATGAGATCGTAAACCGGAACCTCTGAATGACCGAGCAGGCCCAACTTTTCGGCCACCTGCTGCAACGTTGGCATTACCTGCACTGTGCCATCTCCATACAAGAGAACGGGATATACATCGTCCGAATTGCCGGTCAGTTGCAGCAAATCACGCGCTTCACTATCAACCTCCACATCCAGCCACCTGTACGGCACCTGATTTCTGGAGAGAAAATCACGGACATCATGTGATTCCGGCGACCAGCGATGTCCGATGAGGCGAAGTCCGTTGAACACAGGCGAGTAATCCGCCAACCAGTCATCCAAAAGATCATCGATGATTGGGAACAGGCGCTGCTCTGGCGGATCCCATGGTTTTACAAGGTAATGATCCAAATGTATTTCATTGATTGCGGTGATCGCGGCATCGGTATCTGCATATGCAGTCAGGAGGGCTTTTTTGGCATCCGGAAAATACTGTTGTGATTCGATCAGGAGCTCTGTTCCGGTGATCCCTGGCATCCGTTGATCCACCAACATCAGCGCGACCACTTCGTTGGCAAGCTTCACCTGCCGTAGAACATCCAACGCCCGTTCGCCTGAATCTGCCCGGATGATTCTGAAGCGTTCACCAAACCCGTGGCGAAGATCGCGAGCAATGGCCTGAAGGACGTCATTGTCATCGTCTACGGTCAGAATGATTGGTTTTGCCACCGTAAAATCTCCATTTCTGGCTACAGATCACACTGACTCTGGTGTCATCGTGGAAGAAGATTGAGGACTATCCAGATTGGATTTCTGCCAACGGACGACCACGTTGCGTCTATGGTGCGTGAATTATGTTCATCGAATGTCATTTCTATGGACATAATACATCACCATTAGCGATTTTCGAGACTTCTGGTGCTACTGTAAAAAAGCGTTATGAAGAGCTGATGCATCAGCCAATACAGCACGTGTTTCGCCTCTTGAAGGAACCTAATATGTCTCGGAACGAATCCCCAATAACAGATCCACGGCTCGCTGAAAGCGAAGATCGATATCGAGCAGTGATCGAAAACGCATCCGACATGATCCAGAGTGTGCGTCCAGACGGTTCATTTGAATTTGTGAATCCGGCCTGGCTTCGTGCGTTCGGCTACACAAATGAGGAAGTTGCATCACTCGGTATCTGGGATATCGTGCACCCTGATTCCATGGAACATTGCCAGGAACTGTTCGCGATCGCGATGAGAGGCGAGCCTATCGACTACATGGAAGCAATCTTCAAAACGAAAGATGGGCAACCACTTCCGGTAGAGGGCACCATAACCTCCCGTTTTGTTGGCGATGAGATCGTTGCCACGCACGGATTCCTCAGAGATATCTCAGAGCGGATTCGATCACGAGAACTGGAAGAACGTAATATCCGCCTGGAGCAGGAACAACATGCCCGCTATCTGGAGAAGATGGCGGCACTCGGCAAACTCTCGGCGGGCCTCGCTCACGAACTCAACAATCCCGCGGCGGCTGTGCAGCGCGCAAGTGCCAGTATGCTCAGTACCCTCTCCTCGCGAGAATCGGCACTGCGAAGTCTGGCCGAACAAGGTCTCACCGCCTCCGAATGGCTGGTAATCGATGAGATCACTCGACTGGTAACTTCAGAAAGTCGCACGCGTGAGCACACAGGAATGCCCGCGTTGGACGTTGAGGAAGCATTGGAAATCTGGCTGGCAGATCACGGCATCACGAACTCGTGGGAACTCGCGCCAGAATTGGCAGAAGCGGGCCTGAACATTGAGTTGCTGGATCCATTAGCAGAAGCTCTCTCCGCCAACACCCTTGCGCCCGCACTTTGCTGGCTTCACGAAACGGCATCCATCTATGTATCCGTGAAAATCATTCAGCGAAGCAGCCATCGAATATCGGAGTTGGTAACCGCGATCAAGGGCTACTCCCATATGGACCGCGCCACAGAACAGTTGGTAGATGTTCACGAAGGGTTGGAAAACACACTCATCATCCTCGGACATCGCCTGCAGAACGTGGTGATCAAACGCGAATACAATCGTGAAATTCCAGAGGTTCGAGTGTTTGGCAACTCACTCAACCAGGTTTGGACAAATATTCTGGATAACGCGATCGATGCCATGGATGCCAAAGGCACAATAACTATTCGCACCCGACACAATGCAGACAACGTGGTGGTGGAGATCGAGGACACCGGCATAGGAATCTCACCCGGCGAACTTCCACGGATTTTTGAGCCTTTCTTCACCACAAAAGCTCAGGGATATGGAACCGGTCTCGGCCTGGACACTGCATGGAGAATTGTGACCGAAGAGCATTGCGGCACCATCGAGGCAGAATCTGAACCCGGCAAGACGCTGTTCAGGGTTTCGGTTCCAATCACTATCGAATCGGAATCGTAGATCGGCTCCGGGGCCCGAGTTTCGCCTAAAACAACTTCGCGGGTGTTCTGGTACGGTATCACCGTTCAAGAGTAGGCCGAACACTCCGAGGGATTCGATCGATGCACACCAACCAGACGTTCGAGGAACTGATCGAAATCGGCGCAAACGCCGATGTCACCGGCTGGGATTTTTCCTGGCTCGAGGGCCGGGCGACGGAAGAACGACCGTCGTGGGGATACGCGAAGCAGTTATCACAGCGACTGCAGTTGGCCACCGCATCACTTGATATTCAAACTGGCGGTGGCGAGGTACTGGCAGAAGCCCAAAGCTATCCGGCCATCGCAGTCGCCACGGAATCCTGGTCTCCAAATGTCGCAAAGGCTACTCGCCTCCTCCATCCGCGAGGTGTGGTGGTAGTTGCCGATCCCGATGAGCCGCCACTTCCATTTGCGGATGCCGCCTTCGATTTGGTGAGCAGTCGACACCCGGCCACGATCTGGTGGGAGGAAATCGCGCGGGTGCTGCAACCCGGTGGCACCTACTTCGCCCAGCACGTTGGGCCGGCCAGTGGATTTGAGCTCATCGAGTTCTTCCTCGGACCACTACCGCAGAACCGCCTCGGGCGACAACCGGATACCGAAACCGATGCGGCCCGGGCGGCCGGGCTCGAGATCGTCGATCTCCAAACCGCGAGACTGCGCATCGAGATCTTCGATATCGCAGCGGTGGTGTATCTCCTTCGCAAGCTGATATGGTGGGTGCCTGATTTCTCGGTCGCGAAATATCACGATCGATTGAGAGAGCTTCACGAGCAGATTCAACGTGATGGCGTATTTATCGCCCATTCATCCCGACATCTGATCGAAGCGCGAAAATCCTGAATTCACCCCCCAATGCAATGAACGGGGAGCGGATTTCTCCGCTCCCCGTTCGAGGTTCGAGTGAATCTCTAGACCACTTCGAAGGTCGAGACCATGCCGACCAATGCGTGTGGTGGCCCGCTGAAATTATCAGGAGCCATGCACATCGCACCATACGCTCCCGGAGCGAGATCCAGTTCCATCCAGATTTGCGCTCCGGGTGACATGATGCCGGAGGCAGCCACCAGGCCGTATCCCCCGGCTTCGAGATCGTCCGGATTCTCCGTGGTGAGGAAAAACTCCATGAGTTCATCAGGTGTAACCAGCTCCGGCATGCTGACCATCAAAATCTCGTGCCAGGTGTGCCCGAAATTGACGAGCGACCAGACTTGCTCGCCAGATGCAACCGGCTCTTCCAGTCCCAGGAACTCCATCTCGATCATGCCAACTTCGTGATCGGCTCGCGGTGGTGGCACGCCCCACGGATCTCCAACAACCTCGAACATGGCTGGAGTCTGGTCGCCAAAAATGTTGACCGCCATGTAGGAACCGGGTTCGTAGTTGACGAATGCAGTAGCGCTTCCGCCAATTGGCGGGTAGTCCGGGATACCCGGGAAGTATTGGTCTCGCAATTCATCCGGGAATGGCGCGTCTTCCTGCGACATTGAAGCGAAGAGAGCGTCCATATCAATATCTTCCGGAAGTCGGAAGGTAAGGATGTGACCATCACCTGAAGACCCGTTCTCGAAAGTGACGTGATTGATTCCCGCCTGGATCTCGGCCGGGAAGATGATGTCTGTATCGTCGATACTCACGGTGATCTCGGGCGCTTCGCGGGATGGAGATGTTTCGTGACCACTGTGCGGAGTTGCATCCTGCGCGAGGAGCAAGCCGCGTGGGTGGGCCAACGCAAACGACATGCTTGAAGCAATAACCAGGTTTCGGCGATTGATGCGGTTGACGTGCATTTATTGTCTCCTTTTACTGTTGCGTACTCAAAAGAGATTCAGGATTTCCGTAGTTCCAACCCTGCACCCCGCCGTTTTTCTCGCTCGCTGAAGTCCGAGCCTCAGAATCTGTCACCATTTTCTCTATGGGGGTTGCGTGGGGTCGGATGCCTATACCTTACGCATGATGTCTCTCTCATGACTCCGGGATTCCCTAGAGGCATCCGCCTCTCTCAACCTGGAATCCGTTCGCATTTGAGAGGCAAGTCCAGTTCACCTCTCCCAACTCGACTCTACCGTTATTGTCCGGATTTCACATGCGTAGAAATTACCCAATTGTTCGGAGAATCTAATAATTGATGCGCTTATCCAAGCGAGAGAAATGGGCGTACCATATACCAACTGATTCGAATGCGCCGTGAAGGACCAGAAACATGCTTATTGATTCCACCACCGATTCACTTTCCTACTGGCACGCGACTGCTGAGCCACTTGTTCCAGCTGATTCCCTTCCATTTACCGCCGAGGTTGTTGTCATTGGCGGAGGAATGCTGGGAGTGTGGACCACCTACTGGCTGGCCAAGGCCGGGCTGAAGCCGTTACTGCTGGAGAAAACCGCTATCGGTTGGGGAGCGTCCGGCCGGAACGGAGGGTTCCTCACCGGCGGTTCGGCAGTCGGTTATCAGCGTCAAATCGATCTGCTCGGCGCCGAAAGGGCCCGCGAATTTCAGTCGCTCACCAACCTGGGCGAGGATTTGCCACATCAGGTGGTGGCAGAAGAGGAGATCGATTGCGATCTCCGTCGCAATGGCACCATCAACATCGTGGTGACGGAAGAACAACTCGCCGATGCGCACACGAACATGGAGTTGCTGAATGGCGCTGGTTTCCCGGCAGAATTTCTGGACCGGCAGCAACTTCAGGAGATCATCAAAACACCGCTCGCCGATGAAATTCTCGGCGCCAGCATGGCTCCAACCGGTGGCCTGCTGCATTCAGCCCGATACCTGCAGGGATTGGTGAAAGCCGCAATTCGGCAGGGAGCGTCTGTAGCAAAGGCCGAGGTTGCCGCGCTGAGCAAACATGGCGACGGGGTGCGCATCGAAACAACGTCCGGCAGTATCGATGCGGGGCACGTGGTAGTGGCCATGAACGCCTGGACCGACACGCTCATCCCCGAAATGAAGGGTGTTATCGTGCCGACTCGAGGTCAGATTCTGGCGTACAAGCCTTATCGACCAGTGTTTGTCACAGCCAACGGCGCCGATCTTACACCAACAGCCGAATACTGGCAGCAAACCCCGGATGGATCCATTATCATCGGCGGTCGTCGGGCCGATGCGCCGAACAAGGATTCAGATGTACGTGAGATGGTGTCCACACCGGATGTCATCGCGAAGATCGATGAAATCCTGCCGCGACTCTTCCCCGAACTATCCGATCTCGAAATCGACCGCACCTGGGCTGGGCTTATGGCGTTCACACCGGATGGCTTGCCGATTGTGGATAGGGCCGTGGAATCTGAGAACATCTGGTTCGGTGGTGGATTCAACGGCCATGGCATGCCGTTTGGTCCGATACTCGGCAAGCTTCTGGCCGAAACCATTGCAGGCTCAAACCCGCCGGGCGCTCTCGCACTATTCAGTAAATTCCGACTGGCAGACTAACTCCTTTGTAGACACAAAAATGGCCCGAGGCGTGAACCTCGGGCCACAAGCACTGCGCTCAGCGTTAGTACATCGGCGCGTATATGCTGTCGTAATCGGTTTGTTCCAGGA
>JAFAEA010000086.1 GCA_023424355.1 Chloroflexota bacterium
TCGATGAATCCAGCGACAAGAAATCCGATCCCATCAATGTCGCCATGGCCGAAGAGCGAATGAAGGATGCCCCAGTGATTCCGGACGATCCCACCGATCTCCCGTTTATCGGTGGACCTGCCCGATCCGCGCTAGCGACCATCGATGTGCACGATCTCGCCGGAGTCGCGAAGCATTCCCGCAAGGAATTGCTGTCACTCCACGGCTTCGGGCCCAAGGCGATTCGCCTCCTGGAACCAGCACTTTCTGAGAAGGGCCTCTCGTTCAAGGACGACTAATCGGTAGCGGGGCAGCTTGTCTGCCTCTGGAGGGGGAGATTTACTCCCCCTCTACCTAATACGCTCACACCAAAGGAATGCCATCCAAATGCGCACATTCGTCCTGGTTCACGGCGCAGGAGATTCCTCTTGGAGTTGGCACCTGGTGGCAAATGAACTGCGTGCCCGAGGGCATGATTTAATTGCACCCGATTTGCCGGCAGGCAACGATGCCTTCACCCTCAATGATTACGCGGAGCACGTGGTAGCCCGGATCGGTGATCGCAATAACATAACCGTGGTTGGGCATTCCTTCGGCGGATTCACGGCGCCAATCGTTGCAGACCTCGTGCATGCGGATCAGCTCATTTACGTGGCTGGAATGGTTCCAGCACCGGGTGAAACACCGGAAGCCTGGTGGAAAAACACCGGCTTCAACGATGCCGTGGCGAAACAGGCCGAGATCGATGGTGGACTCACCGGCCACGAGGATCCCTTCATCGGCTTCATGCACGATGTTCCACACCACCTCGCCGAAGAGGCCATGAGCCGGGGATTGGATCACTCTACGCAAGCAGCGGTGTCCCAACTGTGGCCCTTGGAGTCGCTACCTGATATTCCAACCAGATTCGTTCTCTGCCGAGACGATCGATTCTTCCCCGCAGATCTCTTCCGCCGCCTGGTGCCAGAGCGTCTGGGCATCATTCCAGAGGAAATCGATGGCAGCCACTGCGTGATGCTCGCCGATCCAATAGCTGTGGCGAACGTGCTCCTGTCCTTAGTCGACTGACATTTGTCACCTTGCATACGTGACATTTCTTTCTACCGCCATCAGCCTGTTCCACCCAATCTGAAGATACGGGTAACAATAGGAACAGGAGAGGCATTAATGGCACAACCAATACATACCAATTCAGGTGAAAAATGGTGGCGAGAATCTCGGTACATCTACTTCGTGCTTTCCACGATTTGGGTGCTTTCATTGATGTTTCAGCTCATCGCCACCTGGGAAGCTCCTCGCAAGCAAGTATTTCAATCCGATGTTGGCCAACCGATATTCGAGCCAACCTGGATCGTGCAACCGGTGTGGGAGAGGATTGTGGCCACAATTCTTGCCACTGCCTTCATCATTATTTATGTCCGCATGATGTATCTGGTTTACTACGGAACCACCTCTCTTCCTCGCCAGTTCACTGATCTGGGCCGCTGGCAGATACGTATTCCTCTCCTCGCAATTGCTATTGCGCTGGCCCTGCTTCCTCATGAATCCGACTTTCGCAGATGGGCATTTTCCTTTGTTTTTGTTGTGATAGCGTGGACTCTTACGTCGTCGCCAGGTACTGCATTTACCTCGGTGATTCTCAGCACTGTTGTATCGGTTGGGTTGGTTACGCTGCTCTACGATATAGGAGCAGGTGTCGGTATTGGATTCCCGGCACTGGCGTTGGGATTCATGGTCTCAGGGTATGTGATCAACGGCGGCATAATCGATCAGCTCACCCTGGAGCGCGGCCGGGTTCGAGATCAGGCCGTTACCGAGGAGCGCTTCCGACTCGCCCGCGATCTGCACGATACCGTCGGACATTCCATGACCCAGATCACCCTCAAGGCGGAGTTGGCGCGCCGCATTCTGCCGGGCGATCCCGCTCGTGCGGCGACCGAACTGGAGGATATCGAGCAGCTTTCCAGATCTCTTTCTGCCGAGGTTCGCCGCAGCATCGCTGGCGAGGTGGATCTCTCCTTGCCAGTAGAAATCGGTCGGGCGAAGGAGCTACTGCCATCGATGGGAATCGAAGTCTCCGTGAAAGGCGATATCGATGGCTGGCCGCAGGAGATTGCCGAGGCCTTCGCATGGTGCCTGCGCGAAGGAGTGATGAACACCATCAAGCACAGCGGTGCCACAAGCTGCGAGATCCTCTTTGCGAAGGACAGCGAAAATCATCGGCTCGAAATCCGCGATAATGGAGCGAATCAGATCGAAGAGAACCGGTCAGGGCAGGGGATACAGGGAATGACACATCGCGTGCAGACACTACATGGCGACGTGCAGCTCGAGCAAATCGAACCCGGCCATATGCTTTCAATCCGGATTCCTGCATGAACATTCGTGTGGTGATCGTGGAAGATCAGGCGATGGTTCGCGGCGCGCTCGCGGCGTTGCTTGGTTTGGAACGAGATCTTGAGATCGTGGCGGAATACGCCAATGCCGAATCTGCACTGGCCGATTTTCCGCAAGTCGCACCGGATATCGCGCTCCTCGATGTCGGTCTTCCCGGCATGAGCGGTATCGAGGCGGTCGCCCGAATTACTACCAATCATCCCGAAGTGCGGTGCATCATCCTCACTACCTACGGTCGACCCGGCTATCTGCGGGCGGCGCTCGATGCTGGTGCTGCCGGATTCCTCGTGAAGGATGCGCCGGCGTCTGAACTCGCCGCAGCCATCCGGAACGTGCAGGCAGGCGGAAGGGTGATCGATCCTGAACTGGCCACGGCGGCCCTCACTGTTGGTGCCAATCCGCTCACGCCCCGCCAGCGCGATGTTCTCCGGCTCACGCTTTTAGGGCGCAACGCCGCCGATATCGCCCGAGA
>JAFAEA010000099.1 GCA_023424355.1 Chloroflexota bacterium
TCTCTCTACCTGCTCGATTCCGATGTTGAAGGCAATCCTGAGTGGACCCGCGAGCTCTCCAGCCGATTGTACGGTGGAGATACCTGGCATCGATTGCGTCAGGAAATCGTGCTCGGCATCGGTGGTGTGCGTCTGCTCCGCAAGTTGGGCATCAATCCCACCTTCTGGCACGCAAACGAGGGCCACGCAGCGCTCAGCATGATCGAACGCATGCGCGAGTACGTGGAGCAGGGGATGGAAGTCTCCGAGGCTCAGGCACTGGTGGCTCGGCACACGGTGTTCACGACCCACACGCCGGTACCGGCAGGTCACGATATCTTCACTGAGCAGCAGATCGACCAATACTTCAGCCAGTACTGGCCTGAGCTGAAGATGACTCGGCAAGAGTTCTACGCGCTCGGCGCACACGGCGATCAGCCGGGATTCAACTTCACCGCGCTTTCCATGCGGCTCGCAGACCATCGCAATGGTGTGAGCGAAAAGCACGGCGAAGTTAGCCGAGAGATGTGGTTCGATATCTTCCCGGATGCTGATGCCAGCAATGCGCCTATCAAGCACATCACCAATGGTGTGCACCTGCGCACGTGGATCGGCAAGCACATGCGCGAGGCCTATGCCCGCTACCAGCCACAGTACTGGAAGGAGCAGCAGGAGAAGGAGCATGTGTGGGATACCATTCTCAACATTCCCGATGAGGAATTCTGGGCTGCCCATATCCGCGCCAAGCAGAGCCTGATTACTGCCATGGATGAGCGAGCTAGGGCCCGCTTTGTTGGCGGCGATTTCGATGCCTGGCAGGTGCTCAGCTCGGGGCCGTTCCAGAGCCCACGAGTGCTCACCCTCGGATTCGCCCGTCGATTCGCGACCTACAAGCGCGCCACGTTGCTGTTCCGCGATCTCGATCGCCTGCAGCGCATCCTCACCAATCCGGAGTTCCCGGTGCAGTTGGTGTTTGCCGGCAAGGCGCACCCGGCGGATGACGGCGGCAAGCAGCTCATCCGTGAGATCTACATGACCGCGCGTGATCCGAAGTTTGGCGGACGCATCGCGTTCGTCGAGGATTACGAGATGAGCATCGCCCGCAATCTCGTTTCCGGTGTGGATGTGTGGGTAAACAATCCACGCTTCCCGCTTGAGGCATCTGGTACCAGCGGGATGAAGGCTGCCGCCAACGGCGTGCCGAACTTCTCCATCCTCGATGGCTGGTGGATCGAGGGCTTCCAGGAGAACCCGCGTAACGGTTGGGGAATCCAGCCGGCGATCGATCTCGAAGGCGATGAGCAGGATGAGTTCGAAGCCAACGCCATGTACGATGTGCTCGAGCATGCAATCGTCCCGATGTACTACAAGCAGGATGCCGACGGGATTCCGCGCGAATGGATTCGCGTGATGAAGGAAGCTATCCGCACGTGCTCACCGGCGTTCAGTGCCCGGCGCATGCTCATCGATTACGTGGAGCAGCTCTACAGAGCTGCCGCACTCGGCGAGACCAAATAGGAATCAACAGAAAAAGCGCCGAAGCGTTGAAGCTTCGGCGCTTTTTGTTTTTCAGTCAATTGCCGTGGATGTTATCCGGCGCCAAGCCCTCGCAACTTCCGGACGAGATCTGTTTGGGCAGAGGTGTCTGGACCCGCATCCTGATCGGTCAGTAGAGACTGGTGCACAACGGTATCGAACAGATGACGCTGCTCCTGGTTTGCGTTCTCCAGCCAAGATGCCAGCAGGGATTTGCCTGCCGGGGTGGTGTAGGAGCGGTAGGATACCCACCACCATCCCGCGAGGATGCCGATAACCGCAGTCACAATGGCAAACACCCCGATTGCCGACATGCTCATCACTGTGGGCACCGTTCCGAGCACAATCAGGAATGTTGCAAAGCCCATAGCGATTAGGATCCAGGTGCGATCAGTCTTTGCGAATTTCGTCATGGCTCCGGCCGCCGCGAGGGAATCCTCTATGTCCTCGCGAACTGGAACATTGATCGCCTCGATCTCGTACATCGCCGTTTTGCTCACCTGGCCTTCAGCATCGGTGAATGGACGAAGCGCATCGACCACCGAGCCCTTGGCATCGTGATCGATGAGGAGACCGCCATCGGATGTCGGTGAAATCTCACCCTGATGCACGTGTTCCAGCAACATCGCGGCCGGAATTTCTTGTCTCGCACGACCCAACTGCAACGCCGCGGCCTGCCATGGAGAGAGTTCGATTTCTGCCGCTGTGTTCTGGGTGTTTTGTCGGGAAAGCCAAAATGCCAAAATCGGCACCGAGAGTCCCGCCAGGATTGTGCCAATTGCCAAAGGAATCACGGCCTTGTGGAGCGCATCCTCGAGCGTGGTTCGCGCTATCCGTTCCGGTTCACCGAACTGAATGTTGTAGCTAAATTCGGAGATTCCGAGGAACACGCCATTGGGCATGTTTCCGGCCGCGAATTGTTCATTCATCACTGTATTGGTGGCGTCGATGTTTTCAGCGGTCAGGCCATTGAGAGGCAGGGCGTTCGGGCCATACCACCAGATTGCCTGCGTTTGCGACCGATCTTCCGGCACAAGTACCAGCAGGAGGAAGCCGTCGTTGGCACCGGGCGAAGTCTCGATGGCTTCAGAATCCGCCCACGCCTGGCCGATTTCCTGCTTCTGCTCGTTGGTGAATGGCTGACTGAAATCGCTATCGGCATACGAGCGTACAGCAAACGGAATCTCGCTGTTTTCCTGCGTCATATCGATGATTCGCACTGCCAGAGGCACACCACTGTTGCGCGCTTCTGAAATGCGAACCTCGATTGTGGAAGCATCATCGCCGTTCAGGAAATTCTCTGGCGAAGTCTCAAGCATCGGCGCATCAATCGTGATCGGTTCGAGCGTATCGCCTTCGCGAGCCATTGCAGGAGCAATGCTGATGGAAGTCAGCATGAGTGCGAGCAGTAATTGGCAGATGTGTCGGTTCATTGGATGGCTGCCTCCGCGGTCAACGAAGTCGTGGTCATGGTGTTTCTCCGTGCTATCCGGTTTGCGGCGAAGCTCCACATGGAACCGATACAAACACTCACACAGGCTGCAACAATCATGATAACGGGAAGGTGGTAGCGGTAGAAATCTGCCTTCATGCCGAGTGCCAACAGCGCCAGTTCTCCGAAAAGCAGAGCTCCCACCAGTGCTTCCGGAGTCCAAAGTCCGCGGCGAGCGATGACCCAGAGCAGAATCACGGCACCACCGGCGGCGAGCACCAGATCGATTCCGACGGCTGTGCGATCTATGCCTAGCCAGTCATACACGTGCTGGAGCGCCTTCTGGCTGGTGGAATGCGTATAGGTGAGCTTGTAACCGAAGCGAGAGAGGGCATCCAAAGGCCCCTCGGTCAGGGCATTTGGCCAGGCACTGGTTTGCGCGTCCATTTCTCCTGAGCGGAAATCAAAGAGCCTCCACGTGCGGGATATCGGATTCGGCCACGTCCACGGATAGATGGCGACGAATGTGGCGAAGGCGATGAATGGCTGGGCGATCAGCATCCATCCGGCGCGTTTCCCAGTTGGAGAGCGGTCCAGCCAGAGCCGCAGCACACCGAACGCGAGCAGGGGAGGTGCGAGCAGCAGCGGAGTCAATTTTGTTGCACCGCCGAGACCCAGGAACATCCCAAGTGCAATTGCCCGGGCCCAGGTGGGCTTTCTGGCGAATTGCCACGCCGAAATCAGCGCCATCATCAGCATGAGCGCAAACGTTTCGTCGCTCAGTGCCTGTGTGCTCAGCACAATATGCAGCGGATGCCACGCGAGGTAGGCACCAGCCGCGATGCCGCCTACGCGGTTCGCCATCAGGCGTCCGAGCACATATGCCGCACCCGTTGTGAGCGCGCCGATGACAGCATTCGTGCGTCGGCCTGCTTCGCGCGTTTCATCCGATGGATATCCGCCAGTTGCCTTGTACCAGTTGCGATCGTATTGGTAGTCCCACACACCGGTTGCACGAAGGTCTTCGCCTTGTAGTGCCATGCCAATGCCAATGGCGATACTGCCAAGCGGTGGCTGACCCACAGTGATGATGTAATCCTGCCAGGTTGGTCCAAACGGATCACTTAAATCAGCTGCGTAATATGCGCGATTGATCCATCTCGTCTCGTCGCGATCACCTGGAGTTGTTTCTACCTGCCCCCAATTGATGCTCAGCGATAGAACGATGAGGACCAAAGTGATCGCCACATCGGGCAGAAGAGACTTCCAATCGATGGAGCGATTCCGATCTCGAGTGGTCCACAAGCACCAGATGGCGAGTGACAGAAGCGAGACAAGGATGCTGGCGATACCGATCCGGCTATGCGTCCACACACTGAGAACGGCAATTAGCA
This sequence comes from Chloroflexota bacterium, assembly GCA_023424355.1. GTDB lineage: Bacteria > Chloroflexota > Chloroflexia > Thermomicrobiales > UBA6265 > UBA6265. The sequence goes on from JAFAEA010000099.1 coordinate 4,342, forward strand.
GCGCCCCGGCGATGGTGATGCCCACCATATTCCAGCGTTGGCGCTCGGTGGGGAACGTGTTCTTCCAGGTCAAGGCTGCCAATGCAATTGCCGCGAGGGGTGCAACCACGGCCAGCACTCTCTTCGCCCCGAGCGCAAATCCAGTGATCTCCGCGACAGGTGGCGGCACATACAAACTGGTTTGGCGGGTATATCGCATCAGAAAAGCAGAGGCATCAAACAGCCGACCGTCCTGCAATATCGGAGTCACCACATCATTGATGTATGCCTGAATAGTTGCATCGCTAAGTCCGGTGGTCTCAAATGCGTGTGAACCTGCGGAGTAGACCACCGTGCTCTTCGCCGGATCAGTCGGTACCCAATGCACCAGAAACACGATGCCGTCATCGGCACCCTGGGTCGTTTCGACCTGGTGATCCGCACGGTACGCATCGGCGAACGTCTGCGCCGAACCTGCCGACGTGCCATCGCCTTCGACAATGGCGAACATGATCGGCACACCGCTTCGCTGCGCCAGATCAGCATCGCGCTGAAGTCCGTTCCATTCGCCATCGGAGAAGAGATCTTTGTTCGCCAGAAGCGTCGGGAAATCTGACTGCGCCGCGG
>JAFAEA010000207.1 GCA_023424355.1 Chloroflexota bacterium
GAATCATCCGTCACCTGCTGGATTCCAGGCAGCACAAACGGATAGAGGAAAGCCGCGATACCCACGATCGTGGCGACAACCAAACTCCAGGTGGATCGATTGTGCAAATTGAACAAAGACTGATTCATCGGACTTTTCAACATCTGCTAGTATGAAAATCGCAAGGATTGCTTGCAGCGAAATGACCAAGGGATCACCGCGTGGACAAGGTATCGGGCGAAATCACCCTGTATGATCTTATCGCCTGGGAGCCACGGCTGCATCCTGTCTCCCCCAAACCGGGTTCGGCGAGGTGGCGCAGTCTCACCGGGATCGAGGTCGACTGGATCCTCACCGCCCGCAGCACGCAACCAATGTTGCCAACCCTGCGTGGTGGCGAACTGATTGTGCTCTCTGATCGGATTGTGCGCGAAACCGGTGTCCCCTTCGCTTCGCTCATTCGTGAACTCAGCTCACAGCCAATAGCCGGAATTCTCACAGACCACTTGGCATCGTCCACGGATGACATCGGTATCGCTGTGATTCACACCTCAAGGGTGGATTCCGAAACCGAGCGCGATCTGAATCGGCTGGTTACCACGGGGCGGCGGGAAGCGCTGCAACGCGTAGCCGAGCTGGACCATGCAATCGCCGAATCGGGAGCTCGCGGATCACGTCCGACCGAGCTGATCGATCGCCTGAGTCAAGTGCTCGATCTTCCAATTACCGTGCACACACCCGGCGGATCGACACTGTTCACCACGGGCAGCTCTCGCAATCAGCCCACGGCGAACTCCGATGCCTGGCTCCATAGCAACTTACGGAACGGATATACGCTGTGGATCGGACCAATCCCTGCCGAACGGCATGCACTGGCGCGTTTCGGTATTGACCATGTGCGAGATGCACTCCAACGTGCACTCGATTCGACGCTGAGCCTTATCCCCCGAGGGAACGCCCGCATCGAGGCATTGAATGCGCTCCTCAACGAACCGCCGGGAACCAGCAAGGATCGACTCTCCCAACGTGCGATGAACGCCGGAATTCCTCCGGATCGTTTGCTCCGGGTGGCTTGCTCGTCCATCTCGACACCGGAAGCACACGTGCGACGGAGTCTGCAGAATCTGGGTGATCTTCTCGAGGCCGGGGAGCTCAACGGCAACAAACTCTGGTTGCTGGCGAGTCGGGCATCGATTCCATCTTATGGAAGAATCGCACCGCCGGGAGAAGGCTGGATCGCCATCTCTGCAGCGGTCACTGATCCCGGAGATCTGCCTCAGGCAACCAAACAGACCCGATACGTGAGCACCCTCCTTTCGGGTGGTCTCATCCAGGCACGCTCGGCAGCATTTGATGATCCTTCGGTGCTCGGTATTTACGGTTTGCTGTATCCGGATTGGCAATCGGATTCCCAACGGCGATATCGGGATCAACACATCGGCGCGCTGCTGGAAAATGATCCGCGTGGACAACTGGTAGATACGCTCGGTGTGTATCTGGATCAAGGCGGATCGCAGCGTTTGGCCGCCGAAAGTTTGGGAATTCATCGCAACACCCTCAGTTATCGGGTTCGCCAAATCAATGCGGCACTACCGGTTGATCTGGACGATCCTCATACCCGATTAACACTGCATGTCGCGGTGGCAATTCATCGCATTCTCACCCTGTAAACTCTCCGGACCCTGTGCTACAGTGTACGTACATAGTGATCGTCACGTACGTACACTATTTCAATGCGCACAACACTGTCGGCGCTGCGAGGCACGTTCTGGAAAATCAACTCCACGGGTGGCTGGCCCGAATGCCTCGTAGCTCCGACTTTTCGCGAATGCACAGTTCGTTTCTTCGAGGGGAGATGCTTCACCATGCCGCAGGAACCGCGGAATTTGTCCTCATCACGCAACACATCGTCGGATGTCCCACGACCGGCGCTCGAAATCTGGCAATCACTGGAATCTGAACGCATTCGCTGGGAAGGGCAAGTGCTGATTGTTGGTCAGGGTTCTGACCTGCCGGCACTGCTGGTGATTACTGGCAAGCGCCTGGCTTTGATTGCGAACAACGAAATCGCATTGGAGTTCCCACTCAGTTGGATGCGACCAGAACCGCGGCTGGCAGCCGAGAACGGTATCCGGCTCTACATCAGCCCGGATGGCAATACGCAGATCGCCCAGCCGATGCTGCTACGCGCCAAATCCGGCCGCGCGGCCGCGATGGAAATCGCCGCAGTGTTGACAGGTCGGACCTTCGCATCTCGATCCGCCGACAGTCCGATGCATATTCCTACCTGGAAGGACAAGGTTGGAGCCGCCCCAAGCGTGGCACTGCCAAACCTGGGAGACGATTCCACCAGCCGCAAGCCTGTGCAGAAGGCTGCCTGGCCGCCGGCTGAAACAGCCGGTGTGAAATCCGCCCAGAAACAATCCGGAAACAAGCCTGCTCCTCGCCCATCGGCAAATATCGCCCCGTGGCGCGTAGGTAGCTCTGTTCCGAAACCAGAACCGGTACCAAGTGGCACCAGCCGCGCCCAGCGAATGCTGGGAACATCGGCCGATGGCTACACCGTTAGCGATAATCCTCGCCGAGCCGAAGGTGCAACCGCGCAATCCAACGAGCGCAAGCACCGTATGCCCATGTGGCTGCTCAACCTCGCCGTTGTGGCGATGTTGGTGGCTGGCTTCGGCTATGTAGCCCACGAACGTGGCTACGGTATGAACGATTTGCGATCTGTGGTTCCTGGCAACATCGCCGGCTACCTTGGCATCGACGACAACGGCGACGGCGATAAGGATATCGCTCAGGCTCCGACCGAAGAATCGCTCGATCCAACTGAGGAAGCGATCCAGCAGGGTGGTGATAACCGACTCCTGCCAGTGAAGAACACTAACGCCCAGCCAACTGAGGAAGCAGTGGCGGAGGAAGCCGAGCCAACGGAAACCGAAGTTGCTCCGGTTGTGAGTGACGAGGATGCCAAGAAGGATATCGGTGGTCCGAGCAGCGATCTGCCGGTAACCGAAAGTGTGGAGACCACACCAGAGGCAACGGAAGAACCAGTTGTTACCGAAGAGCCAGTCGTAACTGAAGAACCGGTTGTCACCGAGGAGCCGGTCGAGACTGAGGAACCAGTCGTCACCGAAGAGCCAGTCGTAACTGAAGAGCCAGTTCTGACCGAAGAACCAGAGGTCACCGAAGAGCCAGTCGAGACTGAGGAACCGGTCGTCACCGAAGAGCCAGTTGTGACCGAAGAACCGGAGGTCACGGAAGAGCCAGTCGTAACTGAGGAGCCGGTTGCTACAGAAGCACCGACCGATCCGACAATCGACCCAACGGCTGTCGAACCGACCGAAGTTCCAGAAACTCCGGAACCGACACCGGCACCAACCCAGACCGTGACTCTTGAGCAGCCGGCCAGCGTGGCCGAAGGCTCCGTACCGAACCAGGAATTCGCGCAGGGTGGCATCCGCTACAGCGTTGATGCTGTCGCTACCGGTGCGGGAATCGAATCGCTGCCGGAAGTGAATGTCATCGACGGCACGTGGGTGGTGATCACCATGACTGGCGCCAACAACGGCGCGGGCGATGCCTCGTTCGATATGAACGGATTCAGCCTGCTGGCCGATGGCAACAGCATTCCGCTTGATTCGGGTACATCGTGGGTGAATAGTCTGCTTGGCAACGATCCAGCCTACGGCAATACGGATTCCGCGACCTGGGCAGCAGGCGAACAGCATCAGTTCACGCTCGTCTTCCGCGCGCCGGCAAATGCGAGCAGCCTGACCCTGGTGGCCGGCGATCAGCAGATCGCGCTGGATCCATCCATCACCAACACCGTTGGCCTGCGAGATGTCGCCACAGATACCGCTCCGGCAGCGACCGTAACCGGTACCGTCACGGAAGTGATCGATGGTCAGACCATCGTGGTAGATGTCGATGGCGAACTCATCACTGTGAAGTACCTCGGTATCGAGGCACCTACTGGTGAGGCTTGCTACGCGGAACAGGCCACTGCCGCCAATGCTGAACTGGTGGATGGTGCCACGGTAACGCTTGAACGCCAGAGCGTGGATACCAACGCCCGTGGTATTTGGGTTCGCGACGTTTGGATCACCGATGCCAATGGCAACCAGGTACTGGTTGGTCAGGCGCTGGTGAACGACGGTGCGGCACTCAGCGATGTGAGCGAGCCGAACAGTCGCTACGCTGGCTGGTTGGACAACGCCGAGACCAACGCCGAAAACAATGGCAACGGTATGTGGGACCTCTGCGGTGTTGATGCCGACTAAACACGAACACTAACGATCTTGGGAGGGAAGCACACACCCCGGCTGGCTGGCCGGGGTTTGTGCTTTTTCGCGACCAGCGGGTACGATTTTCCTATCGATACCGGCCGGTGACGATGTACAGCGAGGAGCCAACATGCGAGGAATCACCATTTTTTCGGGCAGTGCCCACCCCGAACTGGCAAACGAAATCTGTAGCCATCTGGATACCCCGATTTCACCGGTGAATGTTACCCGGTTCAGTAACGATTGCTTGCAGGTTCAACTTCAGGCCAATTGCCGAGAGGAAGATGTGTTCATCGTGCAACCACTGGTGCCGCCGGTGCAGGAACACGTGATGGAATTGATGCTGATGTTGGATGCAGCACGCGGTGCCAGTGCGGCTCGCATCACGGCAGTGATGCCCCACTACAGCTATGCCCGTAGCGACAAGAAAGATGCGCCCCGAATCAGTATCGGTGGACGACTGGTGGCCGATCTCCTCGCGACGGCCGGAGCCGATCGCGTGCTCACCATGGCCCTTCACGCACCGCAGGTGCATGGATTCTTCAGTGTTCCTACCGATCATCTCAACGCGCTCAATGTGATTGCGGATCACTTCCGCAAGAGCGATCTCAGCAATGCGGTGGTAGTTTCTCCGGATCTCGGCAACGCCAAGCAGGCCACCAACTTCGCCGGATTGCTGGGACTCCCGGTAGCCGCCGGAAGTAAGCGTCGTATGGCCGATGACAAGGTGAAGGTGGATATGATTGTCGGCGATGTCGCCGGCAAGGATGCCATTGTGCTGGACGATGAAATCGCCACTGGCGGTAGCATGGTGGAAATTGTAGAGAAAATCGCCCAGGCCGGTGCCAATCGCATCAGCATTGCCTGTACGCACGGACTCTTCGCCGGTTTGGCGATCGAGCGATTCCAGGCGATGGGTGACCGCATCGATGAAATCATCACCACCAACACGGTGCCGCTTGCGCCAGAAAAGCGACTCCCGAACATGACCGTGCTTAGCATCGCTCCACTCCTGGCCAATGCCATCCACAACATCCATTGTGGTGAGAGCGTGAGTCAGCTCTTCGTGCATGGAGTGTAAGCATGTCCGAACACATTCTCGAAGTAGCAATGCTGGATGTGATTCCGGGAGAGGAATCAGAGTTCGAAGTCGCATTCGGAGAGGCACAGAAAATCATCGCCAGCATGGACGGGTATCTGAGTCACGATCTCCAGCGCTGCATCGAAACACCCAACCGCTACATTCTGCTGGTACGATGGCGAGCACTGGAAGATCACACCGTTGGCTTCCGCGGCTCGGCTGAGTATCAGGAGTGGAAAGCACTGCTTCACCACTTCTATGATCCATTCCCAACCGTGGAGCACTTCGAATCGGTGGCACCTGGAGTCTAACTATGGATCTACGTAACTACACGATATTGAGTTTCGATTGCTACGGCACGCTCATCGATTGGGATGCCGGCCTCGCCTCTCAGCTCCGCCGGATTGCTCCGGATATGACGGACGACGAATTACTCAAGCAGTACTCGGTGTTCGAAGCCGAGATCGAACACGCATCCCCCACTACGCTTTATCGCGATGTGGTGCGGCAGGCGGCGACCAGGTTGGCCGAATCACTGGGTCGCGACATTTCGGATGCGCTCGCTGCTGATATCGGCGGATCCGTTGGCAGCTGGCCGCCATTCCCGGATTCAGTTGAGGCGCTGGCGACGCTTAAGCAGCACTGCAAGCTGGTGGTGCTAAGCAATGTCGACCGCCAATCGTTCGCTGGATCCAGCACGCAACTTGGCGATCCGTTTGATACGGTGATTACCGCTGAGGACGTCGGCAGCTACAAGCCCAACCTGCGTAACTTCGAGGCTCTGCTGGAACATATCGATGGTCTGGGAATCGATCGGAGTCAACATTTGCACGTGGCCCAGAGTCTGTTCCACGATCACGCACCAGCTCAGGAACTGGGAATCGATTCGGTGTGGATCAATCGCCGACACGGGAAATCCGGCGAAGGCGCCAGCGGTCCATCACTGGATGTGGTTCCGCAGGCCGAGTTCCCGGATATGGCGTCATTCACCGCGGCACTCGTTGAGGCGAAGCAGGGGTAAACCCATCGGCCCGGCAGAGGATCTCTGCCGGGCCGATTTTGTGTTTGCTGTTGTCTCGATAAACTATGGCGCCATTTCGAGGAAATCGCTCACCACAAAGCCGGTGGTGCCATCTGCGAGTTGTACCGGATACCAGGTGTATCCATCGGCATCAACAGGATCACCAGTGATGGTGACTGTATC
>JAFAEA010000232.1 GCA_023424355.1 Chloroflexota bacterium
CTGATACGTGGATCGAAGCCAAAACCGTGATCGAGCCAAATACGAAGGTTGCGGACGTTTACGATGACACGTTTGCTGTGTACCGAAGCCTCTATGAGCACGCGAAGGACGATCTCCACGCCCTGGCAAAGCTCGGCGCCGGGTTAGGCGAGCACGAGTAGTTTTCGAAAACGAATGAAGGCCGGGCAAAGTTCAATCTGCCCGGCCTTCATGTTGTCTGGTTTCTTACGGTGCTGCTTCCGGTGTGCCGACATTCCGCACCGGACCAACAAACTCCGTATCTATCGGTGGAGGCGTTGCCGGATCGCGCGGTTCTGGAGTCTCATTCTCCGCCGGAGTCGGGCTCGGTTCCGGTGTGTGAGTCGGAATCGGGGTTGGTGTGTAGAACAGCGTTTCGTTCAACGCGGTAGAGCGATCGTACTTGATCTCGACCTTCTGATTCTCGGTGATGTCGTTGTACACCTGAATGGTGCCAATGAGTTGATAGAGCCGATCCTGCTGGGTGATTCCCTGCGGCAGGTTTGCGCACTGACCATCGGTGTAGCTGAGTCGCACCAGTACTGGTCCCCAGTTTTCGGCGGATGGCGGCTCGGCTTCATCATCGTAGGCGATGGTGACACCGCGAATGCGACCTTCCAGTACGGCACTTTGGGCGTTATCGACAGAGATGGTTGAGCAAATGGGCTGATCCGGAATCGTTCTATCCGATGACATGTAGACCACAAACAGCAGGATCACCAATGCGGCCACACCGCCGAACAGGATGACGTAGACGGATTTTGGTCGGCCATCGTCGTGTTCCGATCCGGAAGAAGACGCCAGCCGCCGCTTGATACGAGTTGCCCGGCTCTCTTCATCGGGAGATGGGGTTTCGATCGGGTCCTGTGTCTCATCTGCCAAGAGTCATTCTCCGTTTCGTGCGCAAGGAATCCGTCTGCTGCGTGCACCTTGAGTGTACCCGTACTGAACGGCGTTCCAAACTACTTGCGGAACCTTTTCGAGATCCACATCCAGAAAAGAACTATCGCAGCACCGATGCCAACGATGGTGAACGGCACCCTCGCATACGCGGGTACCGTCGGAATTTCACCATTTATGATGTTGCCGATCATGACTAGTGCCACGATACCGCAGAGAACAAGCAGCAGAATTCCGATGATGTTCTCGCGGTTAAACATGGGCTATTGGCCGAGAATCTGATTGACAACGTACATCGCATTTTCGGTGGAATCGAAATCAGGTGGTCCATATACGGCCACACGATAGACGACCTGGCCATCCACAAAGTACACGGTCACGGCAGTATTACCGGTCTCGGCATCGGTCCAGGTGAGCATGGCAGAGCCATCCCCAACCGGATCCATTGGTACGGATGTCCAACCGAAGTTCTGAAGAATGGTGTCGAATTCCGGCAGCATCGCCTGAGCCGATGCATCGTCCTTGAAGGCGTGCGCACTCACCACGATCTGCGTGCTACCCGTGGTAGCGGGATCGGTGGATTCGAAGGTCTTGGACATTCCTGCTTGCCAGCCGTTGGTGCTGAGCAGGGTTTCGATTTCTGGGCCACCACCAAGCGCATCGGTCACGGCCTGAAGATCTTGCGGCAGGATGCCGACTTCCTGGAATGGACCAGGCATGCTCTCTACCACTGGCAGAACACCGGCGATAGACGATTCGTCGTATACCGTTGCCGCGGGTGCGGTTGGGGTCGGCGGAGCCTGCGTTGGTGGCTCAGTCGGAGCTTCATTGGCAGCAGCCGTGCCTTCGGTGGTTTCAGTTGTATTGCCGTCTGTGGTCGTATCGTCCGGAGTGGAGTTCAGTTCTGCCACCCGGTCATTAACCGGAGGTGTGGGATCGACTTCATCATCGTCGCCACGGATGGCCATCCAGCCGGCGACAATGAGTGCGCCGATAGCTACCACCACTAAGGCGCCGATAATACCGGCAATCACCTGTCGCTTGCGGCGTTGACCCGGTGGTTGCAAATCGAGCGGACTGTAATCGTATTCCATTCGTGGCGGGGCCACGAATGCTGCAGGATCCTGCCCCTGGTGCATTTGCTGCTGAGGGTACTGGGTAGGATCGGGACCGATCTGCGGCGGTTGCTGAGTTCCACCATTTGGTGGTGTACCGGCAGGCGGTGTTTGTGGACGCGGTCTTTGCGGTCTTGGCTCCATCGGGAGCGGTTCCTTTCAATAAGCACAGTGGGGGCGTGTAACGCCTGTCCGTTCATTATCGCACGCAACGGATAGCGAGGTCATCCCCGGTGTTCAACGGTCTGTAATGGGCAAAGTATGCCAGTAATACCGCAGTTAAGCGCGGAGAATCTGTTAAGCTGGCCTGTGGTGGCCGGCTTCTACCTCATACAACGAGGACAGCCGGGTTTCGTTTCATTCTCATCTTTAAGATCGGTGCTTCGATGACGTTTTCAGTTTGGTTGTTCATCGCGATTGTGATCGTGCTATTTGGCGTGCTCTCTATCGCTATTCGATTCTCGATTAAATGGTTCTTTGCCGCCATCATCCTCGTGTTTGCGGCGCTTTCGGCAGGTTCCGTCTATACGGAAAATGATCTGCTGTGGGGTCTGGATTCGTTCCCGGCCAATGTCGATGCCCCGGTCGGCATGAGTCAGGTGTACACCCTGGCGTACATCACCATGCTGGGTTCTGTAGGCATACTGTGGTTCCGTGCGTTTCTCGTACGTGATATCGATGCGAAATCCCACAAGGTGGCGGCGGCGTTTTCGATAGCCACAATCCTGCTCCACGTCCTTTTGGTGGGATACCTCAACCTGTGGGATCTAAGAGGCGCTGGCGATACTTCCGCCAACTTGCTGAGCGCCAGAACCTGGCAGGTCGATTCCCAGGCGAGCTCTGTTCGTGCCGTGATCTGTCTCCTGCTCGGATTACCGATTCAGCATTGGTACGCACGCAAGGATCCGAATATTGAGCGGAATCGCTGGTTTGTGGTCACTGGTGGCCTCATCGGTCTCGGATCCCTCACCGTAGTTGGCCACACCGCCTACCAGCCCCCGACATGGCTCTCGCACGGCATGGACTTCCTTCACGGAGTCGGTGCCGCGCTTTGGTTCGGTGGCCTCATCGCACTCGTGATGTACCTGCGTCAGCAAATGAAGGATCGCGAAGATGCGGTTAAGGCAGGAAGTGTGCTGACACAGTTCAGCACCTGGGCGCTCTACAGTGTCATCATGCTCGCGTTTTCCGGCATCGTTATCGCTGTGATGGTGAAGGACGATGTCATGAGCCCCAACGAATCGCCATTCGCGAAGGCGCTTTCCATCAAATTGCTGGTGGCATTGATCCCGATTGGGCTCGCCGCCTTCAACCGATTCCGCCTGATGCCGCGGCTCAAGGCCGATCCGGAATCTCCGGAAGCCTGGAATCTGCTGCGCAAGACTGTTCTCGCTGAGTTGGTGGTCCTGGTGGTGATTCTCGTGATCACCGGTGTACTTATTCTCAGCAGCCCTGCCGTAACCTAAGGAGACTCATGGACCAGAGACGCACCTTTTCCGATTGGCCCCTTGTTCGCCTCCTGCCTGCCGCGTGGTGTATGGCCACAATTTGGTGGATGAGCGATAGATCCACGCTGCCGACGATGCCCGGGTTCGCCCAGGAAGTCTGGAGCTATCTCGGGCACTTCACTATTTTCGGACTTTTGGGTATCTGTGTTTGGTGGGCGCTGGGGATGAATAGCCGCCTGCTGGATCGAGAGCGCAGCATGTACGCGATCGTCATCGCGACCGCGTACGGCTTGCTGGACGAAATTCACCAGCATTTCGTCCCCGGCCGAGACACCAGTGGGCTCGATCTTCTCACCGATTTCGCTGGCGCAACCGTGGCTGTGCTGGTGATTCCTCGCCTGCATAAGCGCTTCTTCGAGTAGAAACCCGGCTAGCGACGCAGCGTTTTGGCGATAAATGTCGCAAAGCCGACACTCGTGATCAGGAACATGCCCGCTGTGCGGGTGCATCCTCCCGCCGGCATGCCAGGAATCTGCGGTGATGTACGTGGAGCAGAGGTGTCTGGAGTCGGCGACCCGGCACCGGTTTCGCTGGTGTTGCCAGGAATGGTGGTGCGGTTGCCCGTCTCCCGGGTGTTGGATCGCGGTTCCGATTCTCTATCACTCTCGGTGCGGACCTCCGAGCCATCCCGTTTTGTGCGGACAGAACCACCCGATTCTTCCTGCTTCGGCTCCGATTTCTGCACTGGTTCGGATTCGGTGCGCGAAGTTCGCCGCGCGTCCACATCTCCGGCGCCGTGACCATTCCGGATATCATCCGGATCGATATCTCCCGGGTCTCGGCGTGATCGTGTGTTCTCGTCCATCTCTGCACTCCCGTTTCGTGAGGCAAATGCCTCGAATCCTTCAATCGACGCAGGAATCATGCCGTCTTCAGGGATGACAGTTACGGCATTCGCAATCCGAAGAGGAGCATTAGCGCCATAATAATGATGATCATACCCATCGTGTGTGTCTCCTGTTCAGCGTGCTCGCCTCAAAGTTCGAGATTACAGGTGGATAACAAACACCCGCCCGTTGAATAGAGAACGCCAACGGGCGGGTGAACGTTACTGTTTTTGAGAACTGCCGATTATTCTGGCTTGCGATTCCAGTTGGCAATGTTCCAGTAGTTGTACTCGAAGCCGACGCCGAGGGCGACGTTCTCCTGGTACAGCGAGTTGGCGATGGCGTACACATCGGCGGCGCGGTTGACCAGAGGCACAACGGCACGATCCTCGATGATGTAATCGTTCATGGCGATGAGGTGTTCACTGGCTTCTTCCAATGAAGTTGCCTTCTGCAGTGCCTCGAACGCGGCATCGTAATCGGCATTCACCCAGCGCTGGCGGTTGGTACCGGTCCAGCCGTTGCTTTCCTGGGCGATATTGTTGCCATCTGGGCCGGCGTACCAGTCTTCCATGTACGCAATCGGCACACTACTGGTGCAGTTATTGGTGTACATGTTCATATCCCAGTACATGTGGTTAATGTTCTGGTCGTTACCCTCGGCACTATCGAAGTAGATACC
>JAFAEA010000241.1 GCA_023424355.1 Chloroflexota bacterium
ACGCAAACCATGAATCGATATCAGGAAGTCTATGATCGGCTGATTGCGGCCGCGGGAGAAACAACAGCATGAAAACCTTTACCGTTGAAGCAGAGATCATGCCCAAGCGCGGCGTCAATGACCCTCAGGGCGAATCGGTGCTCTCCGGCCTGAAGCTGCTCGGATTCACTGGTGCCAGCAAGGTACGGGTCGGCAAGATGATCCGATTCCAGCTCGATGCCGAATCCGAAGATGCCGCCAAGACTGCCGCCACCGAAATGTGCGACAAGCTGCTGGCGAATCCGGTGATTGAGGAATACGAACTGAATATTCAGGAATCCGAGGAGAACTGATATGCATGTAGGTGTCATCTCATTTCCTGGCAGCAATGGTGATCACGACGCGTTGGCCAATCTCGAATCAGAGCTCGATGTTTCTGTACGACGGGTCGACTACCGCGAAACCTCTCTTGCCGGATTGGATGCAGTCGTCCTTCCCGGTGGTTTCAGCTACGGCGATTCGCTTCGTTGTGGCGCAATTGCACGATTCGCACCTGTGATGGAAGCGCTCCAGAAGGCCGCCACCGATGGCATGCCGATTCTGGGTATTTGCAACGGCTTCCAGATTCTCTGCGAAGCCCAGATTCTTCCAGGAGCGTTGCTGCGCAATAAAACCCTGAGATTCCACTGCTATTGGACGCATCTCAAGTTCGAGAATGTGACCACTGCCTGGACCAATAACGTGGAGCAGGGTCAGGTTCTGCGCCTCCCAATTGCCCATGGCGAAGGTGCGTACTTCATCGATGCCGAAAACCTGGAGCGCCTGGAAGCTAATGGCCAAGTTGTCGCACGCTACAGCGATGCCGATGGAGTGGTCACCGCGGCTGCAAATGGTGCGGTGAACTCGATCGCCGCGGTCTCCAACGAAACCGGCAATGTTGTTGGCCTTATGCCGCACCCGGAACGCGCTACCAGCGAATTGACTGGCGGTGCCGATGGGTTGATTATGCTCAAGTCACTACTCAGCGGTACAACGGCTGCTGTATAACAGGAGAACTTTCTTCCATGTCCAAGGCAAAATACGCTGAACTCATCGACCATATGCATACCATCGTCGACCTTCGCGGTCTCGGTGCACTTGCTCATTGGGACATGCAGACTCACATGCCACCAAAGGGAGCTGCCGTTCGCGGAGAGCGGCTCGCGACGCTGACTCGCATCGCTCACGGCATGTTGACCGATAAATCGACAGGTGAGCTAATTGCCTCGGCCGAGGAATATGCTCGCAATCAGGGCGAAGAGAGCGTCGAGTTCGCTACCTGGCGAGAGCTCGATCGCGTGTATCAGAAGTCGACTGTCATCCCGACCGAACTCGCCGCCGAGATCCAGCGAGCGCAGTCGCAGGCACAGGTGGCCTGGAAGAATGCTCGTCAGAACAACGATTATGCGAACTTCAAGCCATTCCTCGCGAAGAACCTGGACTATCTGAAGCAGACTGTTGAACTTAGCCGCGGTCTGTATCCGGATGTGCAGGACGACTACGATATTCTGCTGGATGACTACGAACATGGCATGAGCACGGCCGATGTCGCCGCTGTCTTTGATGACTTCAAGGCCGGTGCCAAGCCATTGGTCGAACTCGTCGCATCGAAGGGCGATGATGGCCGCGATGCCGCCACGTTCAAGCATTTCCCGGAAGCTGATCAGGACAAGTTTGTCCGTCAGATCGTGAAGCAGGTCGGCTTCACGGACGATGCATGGGATCTCACCACGACAACGCATCCGTTCGAAAGCTCGATGTCCATCAACGATATCCGAATCACCACGAAGTACGTTGAAGATTTCTTCAACCCGAGCTTCTTCGGCACATTGCACGAGTTCGGTCACGGACTTTACGAGCACCAAATTGATGAGAAGTACGAGCGCTCGGTGCTGGGTCACGGTGTCTCCATGGCCTGGCACGAAAGCCAGAGCCGCATGTGGGAGAACCTGGTCGGCCGCAGCCTTGCATTCTGGAAATGGGCTGCACCGAAGGCCAAAGAGGCTTTCCCGGAGCAGTTCGGAGGCATGAGTGCCGAGGACATCTACCGTGCGGTCAACGTCATGGGCCCATCACTCATTCGTATCGAGGCCGATGAGCTGACCTACAACTTCCACATCATCATTCGATTTGAGCTAGAGCGTGAACTGCTCTCCGGCAAGATCTCGGTCGATGATCTGCCGGAAGCATGGAATGCCCGCTACAAGGACTATCTCGGCGTAGATGTTCCGAACGATAGCGATGGTGTGCTGCAGGATGTGCACTGGAGCGGTGGATCGCTGGGATACTTCCCGACATATGCCCTGGGCAATGTTCTCGGTGCCATGCTGTGGGAGAAGATCACCACAGAACTGCCAAACCTGGAATCGGAGTTCGAGAAGGGTGAGTTCAGCAGCCTGCGCGAGTGGAGCCGCGAGAACGTTCACCAGTACGGTTCCCACTACAAGCCGAACGATCTGCTGCAGAAGGTGCTCGGCACCCGCAAGCTCAGCGCCCAGCCCCAGTTGGATTACCTGACGAAGAAGGTCAACGAACTCTACGGTTAATGAATCCGTAAGAGTAGGGGGGATCCCAAATTGGAATCCCCCTTTTTCGTGACAAAAATTATCCGCAAACGATTCTCTACGATACGTTTAGATCGGCGTCCTTCTCCAGCGGAATCACGATCGCGGTCATGTCGTTTTCACCGAGCCCCTCATTGTGAGCGCGGTCGAAGAGCGAGAGAACAGCGCGGGAGATATCCAGCGGGAGCTTGTTCTCATTGGCGGCATCCACGACGATACCAAGGTCTTTCCGGATGAGATCGACCGGTGTGGCCGGGGCGAAGTTCCGATCAATGATGAGTGGCACACCGCGATCCAGCATGCGGCTTCCACCGAAGCTGGTGGAGATGACCTCGAGAATCTTGTCCGGATCGGCGCCAGCCTGGGCACCGAGAACAAGTGCTTCGGCGACCGCTGCCATATTAATCCCGACCAGAAGTTGATTCACCAACTTCATTGCGGTACCAGCGCCGACTGATCCGAGGTGGTGGATGTTCTGGCCAAGCACTTCGAGGACAGGAAGCGAACGATTGTATACAGATTCTTCGCCGCCGGTCATCACGGTGAGGGTGGCATTCACCGCACCCGGCACGCCGCCACTTACTGGAGAATCCAGAACATGAGCACCACGAGCCGTGAGCGCCTCATCGATCTCCTTGATCAGCGCAACATCGTTGGTACTGGTCTCAATATAGATCTGTCCATCGCGGGCGTGAGATGAGACGCCATCAACGCCGAGGTACACATCGCGAACGCTTTGCTGATTGGTGAGACTGCTCACGACGATATCTGCACCGGCTGCGACTTCTGCTATCGAGGCTGCTGCGGTTCCGCCAAGATCAGCAACTTGATCCAGTGAGGCCTTCGACCGATTGAAGGCGATGACACTGTAACCGGCGTTGATCAGATTGGTGGCCATCGGCAATCCCATCTTGCCGGTACCGATGATGCCGATGACTGGTTTGGTCATGTTCGAAACTCCTGCATGCGATCATTTGTCATACGGTGATCGTACCAGCAATCTCAGGAATATCGGCCTGATTACGGGGTAAAACCCCTTTTGCGCACAAGATAAGTTATCCGCAAACGATTTGCGCCGCTGAGCGGCGGTACTGAATCTGCCGGACTACTCCCGCACGTCCAGACCCAACAATCGGGCGAGATACAGTGCCTGATCTGGAGTGACGATGACTCCGACAAGCTGCTCCGGCGCGATGCGAATGTCCTCGATGATTGCTCTTCGAAAATCGCAGCCGCGGATCTCGGCGCCAATGAAATCTGCACTAGTCAGATTGCTGCCGCCAAACACCGTCCCTTGCATCTGGCTGCGATTGAAATACGCATTGCGCAAGTCACAGGATTCGAACCGCACGTCCTTGAGCGTGCTCTCCTGAATCTGCGTGTGACCCATC
>JAFAEA010000289.1 GCA_023424355.1 Chloroflexota bacterium
TTCGATGCCTATGGCGGCATGGATGCACGCGAGGATTTGTTCCGAGAACTCACCTCACGAGAGCGATCAGATATGCCTACCCGCGATGCGGCTGCGCTCGATAACGTACAAAGCGCGGCCCGCATTGCGCGGGAATTGGGTGTCGCCAAAGTGCGCACCACCACCACGCAGGATGATCCCGCCACATTCATTGAGCAATCAACGGATTCGGGCGATCTGCTGGTACTGCCGCGTCGTGATGTCACCGATTCCGGTGCACGACAATGGATGGACCAGTATCTACGGGCACGGCGACGAATGATGTTGCTGGTACCGGATTCATTCTCCCAGCCAAAATCCTGGTTCATCGCCATCGATGGAAAGGCAGCATCCGGCAGAGCGGTGGATTATCTCACCAGTAAGAAGTTGCTGAAGGATGTTCCAGGTACGGCCGCATTTGTGGGCAACGATTATCAGAGCCGACTGCACTTCCGCGATGCCGTGAAACACCTTCATAGCGCCGGGCATCAGCTGGAATCGCACGAACTCCAAGGCTCCGCCGATGATGTTCTCGCGGCAGTGCTCACGATTCTGCCGACAGACCTTTTGATCATGGGAGCCTATGGTCAGGGTCGATTCCGATCGCTGATCGAGGGGTCTACAACCTCACGTCTGCTTTCGACATTTCGAGGACCGGTACTGATCGCCCGGGACTAGACGTGGGCGCGATGGCTTTTAGCATCGCGGTATACTCTCATTGGCCGAAAGGCCATGCCCCAGTAGCTCAGCGGATAGAGCACCCGCCTTCTAAGCGGATGGTCGCAGGTTCGATTCCTGCCTGGGGTACCTCCACTAGGCTCGACTCCTGCCTAGGGCCCCCCCCCTTTTAACTCAATCGGATAAAGTATCTGCTGCTGATCGACCCGCCAAGAACCCGGTGGTCCAGCAAAGCTGCAGCGAATACCCACCTGAAGGTCGATTCACGTCCAGCAAGTCGCCAACAACAAACAGGTTGTCGATCAATTTGGAGCACATGGTTTTCATATCGATCTCGCGGAGATCAACGCCACCATCGGCAACCACTGCGCGGTCAAAACCCATCAGTTGGGTGATGGTCAACGGAATGGCCTTCACCAAACTCACCAACTTCTTCCGGTCGTCCCTGGCAAAGCTGTGAACCTTCACTTCGATATCCAGATCGGGCAGGAGAATTGTCACCAATTGCGACACTCCGCCTGGTAGCCATTCCTTCAGCACGGTTTTCAGGGCCTTGTTCTTGTGCTGCTCCAACATGGACACCAGTTCTTTATCCAATGCGCCATGATCCAAACGAGGGAACAGATCGATTTCCGCTGTCACCTTGCCCTTCTGCAGCAACTCCCCTACCTGGCCCGCGCTGTTCAGAATTGTCGGACCGGATATGCCAAAGTGCGTGAACAAAATCCGGCCATCGGTTTTGAACTGCCGCTTGCCATCCAGTGAAAACGAGATCCGTCCCTCAACCGTCTTTCCGCCGACTCTCTCGACCCACTTTTCCTTCGTTCCCAGCGGCACAATGCCTGGACTTGGTTGGCGGACCGTATGACCCAGCGATTTCAGCCAGCCAAAACCTGCGCCAGTCGAGCCGGTCTCGGGTCTGGATTTCCCGCCGGTCGCTAGGATGTATGTATCAGCCTCAAACACGCCTTGGGTTGTGCTCACCGAAACGATCCGATTGTCCTCAGTTTTGAGCGAGGTCACACCGCAGTCAAACACCACGTCCACCTTGGCATGCTCCAAGGCGTTGCGAAACACGGCGGTGACATCACTTGCGTTTTGGCTAACCGGGAACGCTCGATTGCGAGCTTCAACTTGCAGGGGCAGGCCCCTATTTTCGAAAAATGTGAACGTATCCTGCACCCCAAACTGGGAGAATGGACTGTGCAGAAAATTCGCCGCTTCGCCATAGTTCGCCAAGAGCAGACGTCGATCGGTCTCGGCATTGGTGATGTTGCACCGACCTCCGCCGCTGATGTTGAGCTTCTTCCCCAGCGAGATGTTCTTCTCCAGCAAGAGCACGCGGCTGCCAGCTTCAGCAGCAATCGTGGCCGCCATCATTCCGGCCGCGCCGCCACCGATAACCAGCACGTCGTATCGAATGGGCGAAGCGTATTTCTGAAAGCTCGTCATAGTTCACATTCTCTGGAAACGAATCACCGATAATGGCGGCGATTCTCGTAATTCAATTGAACCACAAGAGTCGGCTGGCGACAGTTTGCGACCCATCAAACCCTGTTGTTGCACGCAACTCCTGGATATTCCGGCCGCTGTTACGTATTGCAAATACGTATAAATACGCATGCGTGCTTCCAGCCGAATTCCTAGCATCGAAATACATCCATTGTGCAGAACAGGCGAGGTGCGCCTGGCTATCGGGTACCTGCACATACCGGTGATCTGCCGGAATGGATTGGATTCTCGTATGTGCAGGAAAGGTGAACATCATGCACAAAATTCATCAATACCTAGGGATCATGCTTACCCTCTTTATGCTGGGCAGTTCCAGCGGAATCGCCTCTCTTCCTGTGGCAGACACGCAGGATTTCGCCAGCGATGGCAGCGAGGTATCGCTGGATTCGGGCTCCAGCGACACGCAATCGCCCGACAATGAGGTCGGGGATGAGACTCCAGCATTACCGCCCACATCAGACCCCGAAACCGATCCGGCAGCGGAGGTCGTCGATGTAGCTGACGTACCAGAGGACTCGGGTTCCGAAGCGAACCCATCCACTGGCCCACCTGCAGACCAGCCGGTCATTGACGAACCAGTCGTCGATGAACCTGTGATTGATGAGCCAGTCGTTGACGAGCCTGTTGTCGACGAGCCAGTCGTCGATGAACCGGTGATTGACGAGCCAGTCGTCGAGGAGCCAATTGTTGAAGAGCCGGTAATCGAAGAATCAGTGGTTGACGAGCCGATCGTCGAGGAGCCGGCTGCATTCGAAACCGAACCGGTAGACGATGTTGTTGCAGACAACTCCGCCGCGACCGAGTCGGCCTCTACACCCGAGTCGGAACCTGAGATATCGATTCAGGCTGCGGCCGTCCCGTTCACCATTACGGTGATCAACTCCGATCAGGAATCTATCAACGGTGCCACTGTGGTGATCACAGATTACGATGGCGATATCGAGTTCGCCAGAGGCACAACGGTTAACGGCCAGATCACCTTCCAACTGGAACCTGGCGAATACTTTGCGTCCGTGACTGCCACCGGCTACTTCCCGCAAGAATTTTACGGATTCTTCGTTGTCGAAGGTGAGACGAACGGCAGCGACAGAATTATGCTCGGCCGAAAACTGGACGGAACGTTCACCGTCAACGTGGTTGATTTTGATACGGACGCTCCTGTAGTCGGTGCAACTGTGGCCATTACGGACGACGACGGTGTTTCGCTCGCCACTGGCAAAACCAACAACGCCGGTACCTACACATCAACCGAGATACTTCCAGCCGGACAGATCTACTTTACCGTCAGCCATCCGAACTACGTTTCACTCTCAGTCGGCCAGTGGATCGAAGGCGATACCACGTACGAAAGTCTTGCCCTCTCTCCAATTGTGGGAGGCACAATTACGTTTACCGCGTATGACTCCCCAAGCGATGACCAAACTCCACTTGCGAATGTGAAAGTAGAGCTCGAGTCCTGGACTGAACCACCCGTTACGTACAACGGCACTACCTCCGCAAACGGCAAGGTCACCTTCGAAAATCTTCCTGGTGGGGAATACTCCGTAAAGGCGACCCTCAGCGGATATCAGGTACGAGAACAAAAGCTGGATGTCCACGGAGATGCCAACGAAGACCTCCCGATGTTCCCTGTCAATGAACAACCAGGAAAGCTGACCATCACTACCGAGGATATGGACAACAATCCCCTCAACGGTGTGCTGATTGTGGTCACCAACGAAAACGATGAAGTGGTCGCTCGCGGCACGACCTCCGGCGGTACCTATACAACGCCAGTGCTCCCGTTCGGCTATTACGATTTTGTTGCGACCAAGGATGGCTATCATGAATTCGGGCCTACGGGTATCCAGATCAATGGCGACTTCGCCTACACGGCCAACCTTCAGAAGATCATCACCGGAACCTTCACGCTCGAGGTCTTGAACAGCGATACGGATATGCCGGTCAGTGGAGCCAAAGTCACGGTTTCGCACGACAATCTGTCGAAGGATCTCGTACTCACAACCAACGCAAGTGGTATCGTCACATTCCAGGCCACCTCACTTGGTGCCTATGACATCGATGTGACCAAGGATGGCTTCACAACAAATGGCGGGCTGTACACCTACATGGGCCCGGACAAGCAGCAAATCCACATTCGAGCGCTGCAGCCAGGCAAGGCGATCATCACCGTCCGCGATGCAGACACCAACAAACTCCTTCCGGGCGTCAAAGTCGAAATCTTCGGAGGACCGAACGACGCGCTGGTATTCTCCGGCAATACCGATGCCAACGGCAAAATTGTTACCGGAGTACTTCCAGAAGATGGCTACGCCGCTCACATGACCAAGGACGGCTACTTCGCTATCAGCCCTACTTTCGACATTGCCGGCGATAACGAAATGACCTTCCACATGGAAACCGAGAAATCCGGCGTGCTTACCGTGCAGGCTCTGGACATGGTTGATGTGCCGATTGCAGGGGCCAAGATATTCGTCTTCGAGGCGATCGTCGATGGTATCGTGCCTGGTGACGGCAATATCGGCGTCCGCTACGTGCCTGGTGAGTTGATCATGAGCGGTACTGCGGGTGCTAACGGTCGGATAACCACTGGTGTGTTGGGTTCTGGTTCGTACCTCGTATACATCGAAGCCAACGGGTTTGAAACTGCCGGTCGTGTGGTTCACATGAACGGAGACCAGGTGGTGCAAATCACCCTCTCAGCAGGAAGCTCAACACCTGTCGATCCAACGAATCCAGGCGAGCCGGTCGAAACTCCGACTCCGGGTACCACCCCGACTCCTGGTGAAACCCAGACTCCTGGCCAGACACCAACCCCGGGAGAAACTCCGGTTCCAGGCAATCCAGGTGGTGGAGACGATGACGATGATCAGCCGGGAAACAGCACCACAGGTGTCCTGAGTGTCGGACTCGCGCTCTGCACCGATGCTGGCTGCGACACCCAATACGACGGCTACTCCGTGACCTGGACTGTCACTCCGCTGCAAACTGCGGCGACCGATGAAATCGATGCCGCCAAGATGGCTGCAGTTGGAATGACCAGTGCACCAGTGAGCCTGGCCGCAATGCAGCAGGCCCAGAGCTTCTCGATCACAGCAGTGATTCAGGATGGGATGGCAGTGGGGACTTCCGGCGAACTCCAGATTGGTTCCTACAATGTCTGCCTAAATCCGGTGATCACCGGTCCGAATGGTGAAACCGCGACCATCGCCGATGGTGCCATCTGCAGCGATGTCGATGTCACTTCCGCTGGCAACATCCTGCTGCCGTTCACCGGTGTCGCTGGTGCTATTGATGCCGGCGGACCAACAGAAGTACCATCTGAGGGCGGATCCGGCGAGCCAACATCCCCATCCGTTCCGGGTGAAGAAGGCACAGCTCAGTCGGGTGGAGATACTGCGACCGATACATCGGCCTCAGCCGGATCGGTCGACAAGCTGCCAAACACCGGTACCGGCAGCCAGAGCGGTCAATCCCATGGATTCATGGTGGTCACTCTGCTTGTCCTCCTGATCGGAACCTCAGCGATCGGACGCAAGCGCTTCCACCGCGCATAGTTCGACTCGTTCTGAAGTAACACACGAACCTCGTCGGATGTCACTCCGGCGGGGTTCGTGGCTTTTCAGGAATCTGCGCAATCCACGGCACACAGGTTGCTGTACCGCAAACACAATCCTCCTTCTATCTCTGGAGCAAACATGGATACTCAGAAATACGATGTCATCGTTGTCGGTTCAGGTCAGGGCGGCGGACCACTCTCAAGCGCGTTCGCTCGCAGTGGCAAAAAGACCGCGCTCATCGAGCGCGAGTTCGCCGGCGGTACGTGTGTGAATTGGGGCTGTACTCCCACCAAAACGATGGTCGCCTCGGCTCGAGCAACCTATCTTGCCCGCCGTGGCAAGGATTACGGTGTGGAAACCGGCGACATCTCGATGAATATGAAGACGGTGCGACAACGCAAGCGCGATATCGTCGACTCGTTTCGCAGCGGCAGCCAGAGTGGAATCGACTCCACCGATGGCCTCACCTATATCCACGGCGATGCTCGATTCGAAGGCGAGAAGTCTCTTACCGTGGATCTCGTGGATGGCGGCACCGTTCAGGTGCAGGCGGAGACGATCGTGCTCAACGTCGGTGAACGATCTCGTCCGCTAGACATCGATGTTCCAGAAGGCGTGGATCTCCTCGATAATCGCACAGTTATGGAGCTGGATGAGGTGCCCGATCATTTGGTCGTGATCGGCGGCGGACCGCTCGGGCTCGAATTCGCCCAGATGTTCCGACGCTTCGGTGCAAAAGTGACAGTTCTGAATCGTGGCGATCGCGTTCTTTCCCGCGAAGATGATGATATCGCCGAAGGGGTCGTTGAGATCCTGACCGAAGATGGAATTGCGGTAATCAATAACGCAGAGGTCTCGGCCATATCCAAGCATGGAAACGAGATTGTTCTGGAATATGGTGAAATGCAGATCAGCGCCAGCCATGTTCTGGTCGCGGCTGGCAGGAGTCCCAATACCGATGATTTGGGGGTCGACAACGCCGAGATCGAACTGGACAAACGCGGGTACATCCTCACCAATGATCGGCTCGAAACGAACATTGCAGGAACTTATGCCATCGGAGATGTTCGACCCGGGCCGAAGTTCACCCACATTTCGTACGACGATTTTCGCATTCTCAAGGCGAACCTCATAGATGGAGGTGA
>JAFAEA010000311.1 GCA_023424355.1 Chloroflexota bacterium
CCAATGAAGAGTGTCGGCAGATCGAACCGTTCACCGATAATGCCACCGAGCAATGCTCCCACGGGCATCAGGCCGTAGTTGATCATCCCGGATGCTCCACCCACGCGTCCGAGCTTATCCGCAGGAATCAATCGCTGACTGATCGATCGGCGCACCACGTTGCCCACGATATTGGTGAGTCCGATGATGAAGAACGCGATGGCGATCGGCCCGACGCTTGGCCAGAGAACCGGCACCGCCAGCAGCAGTGAATTCAACAGTCCGAACCCAAGCACCAGCGGGATCTCCGGAATCCGGGCCACCAGATGCTCGGCGACAATTGAGCCGAAGATGGCTCCGATCGCCAGCACGGCTGTGAGAAGCGGGTACTGCTGCGGCGATAGCTTCACAGTGGAATCTGGACCCACCATCCAAAGCACGAACACAGCGAAGTAGGCGGTGCTGGCGAAATTGAGGATCGAGCCATTGATTAGCATCGGCCGCAGCACCGGATGGTGCATCTGGAAGGAGATTCCTTCCATCACGCTCTGCAGTCGAGACGCCCCCGTTGCTGCGGCTGGTTCCGTTTTCGCGGCGCGGAAATCTCCGCGTAGTTGCAGACCAATCACCAGTAGGAAGAACACACCGAGAGCCGCGGGAATGCCGAATACCCAGGCACTGCCGAGCACCAGAATCACACCGCCCAGCGGCGCACCGATGAAACTGGTGCACACCTGCTGCATACCCATGATCCGGCCGTTTGCGGCTGCGAGTCGGGATCGCGGAGCGAGTTGCGGCACGATCGATGATCCAGCGAGATCGACAAATACCTGCGTGATTCCGTAAATGGCCACGGTGCCGATCAGAATCGGCATGTTCAGCGATCCCGTGAGTGCGATAACCGCGATGCCCGCCATCAGAATCGCGCGGATCGCGGAGCCAGCGAGCTGAACGTGGCGACGATCGAACCGATCGACAATCATGCCGGCAAGGACTCCGAACAGGAGCCAAGGCAACCAGAAAGCCGTTTGGATGAGCGAGATCTCGCCGGGAGATTGGGTGAGTGTGATCGCGACCAAAGGAACCGCTCCGAGAACGATGCCATCGGCCAGGTTGGCCAGGGCCACACCCTGCAGGTGGATATTGAATGCCTGACCCAGTCGTTCGGGCTCGGGACCGACTTCAGTTACACCGAGATGAGATTCGTAAGTAGCCATCTGCTTTCGTCTCCCGTAGAATGATTGCAGAGAAATCTCTGCAACTGATAGTAAGCAGAGAATACTATGCAGAGAAAACTTTGTAAAGGGGTTGTGTTGTGAATGATCATGAAGGAGAAAAAATCGGGCAAGGAATGCCGGACGCTGATGAGACGACATCCGCGCCGAAATCCGGCACAGCCCGACTGGTTGATGCCACCGCGATGAAGGCGTTTGCCCATCCTTTGAGAATGGCCATGTACGATTATCTCAACGATCACGGTTCGGCTACGGCCACCATGTTGGCTGCGCATCTGGGCGAAAGCACCGGCCAAACCAGTTATCACCTGCGCCAGCTCGAACGCCACGGATTTGTCACCGACGATCTGACCCGTGGAAAGGGACGCGAGCGATGGTGGAAGGCACTGGGGTTCACCCTCGAAGGATTCGATCTGGTGAAAGACCACTCGACTCGTCCTGCTGTACTTTCTACCCTGCGCCACCAGGTGAACCAGCGTGCCGAAAATCTGCAGAACTGGTACATGCGGTCCGAAACTGAAAGCGAAGAATGGGTAAGTGCCTCCGTTAATAGTCGCTATTCACTCTTGCTGACGCCAGACGAGACTGCCGAGATGAAGAAGGAAATTTTCGACGCGATGGACAGATTCGTCGAAAAATCGAAGCAGCGCGCAGAAACGGGAGCTGCAGCCGAATCTCATCAGCGTCGAGTTCGCGTCTACCTGGATATATTCCCGCTCTCGGAGGATTAGTATCCCGGTCACGATTGCCAGATACGCGGTTGAAGCTATTGTCGGCCATGCCGATTCGCGCTACCGTGACCTCGTTTGATTGATACTTTGGGAGCAAATACATGTCCAAACAATACCGAATCGGCATCGGCGGAATCGCGATCGAGAGCAGTACATTCTCGCCATTGCCCAGCGTTACTGACAACTTCGTGATCAATCGTGGCGAAGAAATCGTTGCCAACTATCCGTACTTCGAGAACGGCACCTTCGAAGGTCGCGAGGATGTCACCTGGCTTGGCACCCTCAAGGCCCGCTCGATTCCGGGTGGTCCGATCACGTTCGAGTCGTACACCCAGATGAAGACCGAGCTCCTTACTCGTCTCGAGCAGGCTCTGCCTCTGGATGGATTCTTCTTTGATATCCATGGCGCCATGTCCGTCATCGGACTCGATGATGCCGAGGGTGATTTGATCACCGATATCCGTGCCAAGGTGGGCAAGGATTGCATCATCTCTACTGGCATGGATCTCCACGGCAATGTCACCGAGGTGCTGGTGGAGAATATCGATATCTTCACGGCCTACCGCGAGGCTCCGCACATCGATGCGATGGAGCGGAAGGCTCTGGCCGTGCGCAACCTGCTGATGTGCCTGGACGAGGGCATTCGCCCGCACCGTGCGTGGGTCCGCATTCCAGTCGGACTTCCCGGCGAGCGCACATCCACATTCTGGGAACCGGGCAAAACGGTGTACGGCAAGCTCACCGAGAGCGATGTGGTTCCGGGTGTGCTCGATGCCAGCCTCTGGGTCGGCTATGTATGGGCCGATCAGCCGCGTAATAGTGCCACTACTGTGGTTTCGGGAACTGATCCGGAAGCAATCGCCGGCGAGGCTCACAAGATCGCCAGGCGATACTGGGATGCCCGCACAGAATTCGATTTCGGTGTCCCTGTCGGAGACGCGAACTGGGCCGTGGAAACTGCTCTCGCCGGCGATAGCAAGCCCGTGGTGATCAGCGATTCCGGTGACAATCCAACCGCCGGCGGCGCTGGCGATATCCCATTGATGGCGAAAACGCTGCTGGATCGACCAGAGATCGCCAGTGGCGAGAAGACGGCACTCATTGCTTCCATCATGAACGCCAAGGCAGTAGAAGCGGCCATGACGGCAGGTGAAGGCAGCGAGATCACTGTCACACTTGGCGGGGTGAACGATCCTGTCAACGGCATCCCTTGGGAGATCACGGCGACGGTGGAATCGATCCACGAGAGTGATGCCGTGGCTGGTGGCAATATCGCCATTCTTAAAACAGGCGGACTCACCATCATCGTGCCAAGTCGACGCATCCAGTTCCCGATGCCGGAGAGTTTCGATATGTACGGTCTCGATCTCACCACATTCGATGTGGTCGTGATCAAGATCGGCTATCTGGATCACGAATGGGAGGATCTCGCCCCAACCCGTTTGCTGGCGCTCACTCCGGGTGCAGTCAATCAGGACATTGTGAATCTGCCTTACAAGCACATTCAGCGACCGATGTATCCATTCGATGCTGAGATGGCGGAGCCAGATCTGACTCCACGGGTGTTTGATCCCATCGCCTAATCAACAATCCGGCTGCAGGCGTGGTCTACGCCTGCAGCCGGATCACTCTCGCCGAATTGGATCATGTGCGGATTATTCGACCCACTTCCGGGGAACCTTCGGAGAATCCTCCTCGCCACGAACCACGCCAATGAGGATGTTCTGGTTTTCGGTCATGATCAGGCGCAAGCTATCGAGATACGTAAGTACATCGAAGAGTTCCTCTCCCTGAAAATGCTCGACACCATCTGCGAGTTCGCCGCACTCGCGCAGGGCGTTCACCAGAAGGCGACGTGCGCGCTGTTCTTT
>JAFAEA010000295.1 GCA_023424355.1 Chloroflexota bacterium
TCGATCTGGATATCTTCATCTGGCCGCAAGCCGTGCAATTCAATTACGCGGCGCGCCAAATCGATTATCGGTACTTCTTCGCCCATATCCAGCACGTATGTCACGTTGCGGTGTCCGAAAGCCCCCGCCTGAATGATCAGGCTGGCGGCTTCGCTGATGGTCATGAAGAACCGTCTCATGCGCACGTCAGTCACAGTAACCGGTCCACCATCGCGGATTTGCTTTTCGAACGTCGGGATCACGGAACCACGGCTGCCGAGAACATTGCCGAAGCGCACACTGCAAACACTGAGATCGGTGGTTTCGCCGACGAACTGCACTTCCAGCTCGGCCAAACGCTTGCTGGCACCCATCACGCTCGTGGGTCGAACTGCCTTATCCGTACTCACCATCACGAAACGATCGGCACCTACTTCGGCTGCTGCGTTCACCACGTTGCGGGTGCCAATTACATTGGTTTCAATCGCCAAGTCTGGCTGACGTTCCATGGCAGGTACGTGCTTGTATGCGGCGGCGTGCATCACTATTTCTGGTCGATGTTGCTCGAAAGCCTTGCGAATTCGTTGCTCATCGCTAATGGAAGCAAGATAGGTGGTGAGCTTGAGATCTGGGCACTCTTTCAGAATCGAAAGTGAAAGATTGTGCAGGCCGGACTCATCGAAATCCAGGAGTACCAACGATTCCGGATCCAAACGGGCGATCTGGCTGGCAAGTTCGCTGCCGATTGATCCCGAGGCGCCAGTTACCAGCACCCGGCGACCACGCACAAACTGAATGCAGCTGTCGTAATCGGGTTCCACAACCGGGCGGCCGAGAACATCGACCGATCGCACAGGATTCAGCGTGGTGATACCCACCGCCCCCGTGAGAATGGAACCAATGGGCGGCATGCTGAGCAGACGTTTGCCCGAGCTGCGGGAGATTTCCGACAATCGTCGAATCCCGGCTTCGCTGAGCGAAGGGATTGCCAGCACGATGACATCGATATTTTCTGATCGGGCAATGGCAGGAATCACATTGGAATCACCAAGCACCGGGATGCTGTTGACGGTGGTGCCATGAAGTTCCGGGTTGTCATCGACAAATGCAACGGGATGCAGTTTCCAGCGTGTGACATCCTGCAGCTCTTTGGCGAGGATCTGACCACCGGTGCCCGCACCTACAATCAGCACCGATTCGAATCCCTCCCGAGCCGGAAGGGCCCGAGTGGAACGAGATGGATTCAGATCTTTTTCCGCTTCTCCCAAGTGTCACTCTCCCAAAGACGCTTCGCCAACCCTCATCCCGTACTATACCGCAATCCCCACTCTGATTCGCCGCGAGATTTCAGCCTCAGGGCGCTGCGATTGATGCGACCAGATCCCATAATTTGGAACTCTGCAGAGCCACATGCGAATCTAAGGAGCGCATAGCATCCCCATCCAGCAAGCGCACTCCGGAAACTCCCGGTACTATTACTGGCAGGAAATTGGATAGCGAGAGGCGCAGCTTCAGGCAGGAGTTGAGCCAATTGCACGACATATATTGAAGGAGTTTCTTTCATGGCAGCATTCAACAAAGTGGAAACCAGCAAGGCCCCGGCCGCTATCGGTCCGTACTCTCAGGCCGTGACGGTGAACGGAATGGTATACACCAGCGGTGTGATTCCGGCCGATCCGGAAACCGGCGATATCGTGGGCGATGACATCACCGCACAGGCCACTCGCGTCATGGAATCCATGAAGGGCCTTCTCGAGGATGCCGGCTCCGGCATGGATCAGATTGTGAAGACCACCTGCTTCCTGCAGGATCTGAACGATTTCGCGACCTTCAACGAGATCTACGCCTCGTTCATGACTGGCGAAGTCACCCCGGCTCGCAGCACCGTGCAGGTTGCCAAGCTGCCAAAGGGTGTGCTGGTCGAAGTCGAAGCCGTTGCACTGCTGAAGTAGGTTCCATGCATATCCGCGAAACCCTGTATATAGAAGCAGCACCAGCACGAGTGCTGGAATCCGCACGCACTTGGATGCGGAGAGAACTGCAGGGCACAGATATCGCAATCCAGGAAACGACGGATGATTCTGGTACTGGTGGGATTGCTTCCACCATCGATCAGGATGGTATCGAACTCACCACCACCGTCACTGTGGCGCCGCATGAAAGCGGTGCGGCAGCGACCCTGGATCTACGCACGCAGGGCCGGGGGAAGCGAGACAAGCTTCGCAACCTCACCCTCCTTCCGGGGCGGAAGCTGGTGAAGGGCCAGGTGCGAACTTCATTGCTCGAGATTCGCCGAATCACCGAAGAGCAGTAAATTCGGATCAGTTGAAAAGGCCGATTGCGTTGATGCAATCGGCCCTTTTCAAACCCGCTGCAAAACCGCGACGTAAGTTCAAGTTGCGAACAAACTATTGCGTTTTTGAATACTGTCTGCTATTCTCCAAAACTAAAGCGCTTAACCAATATCTTTTCTGCGTCAGCTTCTGTCGCCGATTGAGGAAACCGCCGTTTGAAACGCATCGCGGTTAAGCGCTTTATCGTGGAGAGATCGGGATGAAACGAGTCCGCGCAAAACGAGTGACACAGGCCGATATCGCCCGCCACGCGGGTGTTTCTACTGCTGTGGTCTCGCTTGTTTTGAACAATGCCGTTCACGGCAATGTTCGGGTATCGCCTTCGACGCAGCAGCGGGTGCGCGAATCCATGAACAAACTTGGATATGTGCCAAACAGCGCTGCCCGCCAATTGGCTCGCGGACGCACGAATACGATAGGTGTGTTCACCTACGAGCCGATCTTCCCGCTCGCCTCGACCAACTTCTATCAACCTTTTCTCATCGGAATAGAAGAAGCCGCCACCCAACTGAATTACAACCTGCTCCTTCTTACCGGTGGCGTGCGCGATGGCAAGCGCAAAATCTATGACAACGGTGCCAACAGGCTGTTCGCTGCCGAGGGGGCGGTGCTGCTGGGTACCAACGAGGATCGCGAAGAGCTGAAGCAACTTTGGGAGTCTGGCTATCCGTTCGTGTTTGTCGGCCGCCGCCAGGTGGATGGGCACAACATCCCAAGCAGTGCCGCCGATTATGAGCAAGCGTCACAGCATCTCGTGAGCCATGTTGCTGCCCAGGGGCACCGCAATATCATGGTGATGCGGCACGGCACCCATAGCGAATCCGAAATCGATCGTTTCAAGGGCGTGAGGGCCGCAATTGCCGCGCACCCTGAAGTCACCTTCCATCACTTTGAAAAGAACACCAACGAGGTCTCGCGTGAATGGTTGGTTGAACAGCTGGATCTGGGAGTCACGGCATTCATATGTGCCGCCACACCACCGGCAGTGAACCTTATCCATCTCGCGGAGCAAATGGATCTCCGCGTTCCGGAAGATATCTCAGTCGCCGCGCTAGGCAATGCGGATAATCCGCAGATCTTTTTTGAAGGGCTTACCACCTTTCTCATTCCGCACCGCGAAATGGGTTCTGCTGCAGTTCGCCTGTTGTCAGATATCCTCGCGAGCAAGGATCCACCCCTCTACCCGATCACTATCCCCTGCACATTCGTGCCAGGTACAACGGTTGCACCGCCACGCACGGTGTCCATGGAGAAAGGAGTTCCACAGAGATCAGTCTCCGGATGAATCAGGATCTGAATTCGGTATGAAAGGATTTTGAAATCATGACTCGTAAAAACACCTTTTCACTCTCCCGCCGCAAGGCCGTACAAACAGCTGGAGCGGCGGCCATTGCAGGTGCGGCCAGCGCACCATCGTTTTCCATCGGTCGCGCGCAGGATGGAACCATCGAGATCAACTTCTGGAACTGGTGGGATGTGGGACGACAACCACTGATGGACGCGATCATCGCGGAATTCATGGAAGAAAACCCCAACATCGTCGTCAAGAACGTGCCGCAAACGTGGGACCGTCGCGACGAAGTGGTTGTCACCGCACTCTCCGGTGGTGAGCCGCCAGAAATTCTCATGGCCAGCCGCCAGGAAATCGTGCGCTTCGCCGATGCCGATGCCATTGTGCCGATCAACACCTACGTCGAAGAGCATGGTATCGATATCGAAATGTTCTACCCATCCGAAGTAGAGAGCATGTGGTGGAACGATCAGCTTTACGCACTGCCAATGCCAACTGGTGGTGGTGAGAGCGGGCTCTATTTCTACAACATCGAGATGTTCGAAGCCGCCGGTCTCGATATCGAGAATCCGCCGGCAACCTGGGACGAACTCGATGAGGCCATCGGCAAAACCGTGGTACTCGGCGATGATGGCGGCATCGAAAGGCTGGGCATCAATATCGATATGACCGCAGCCGGTTTCATCTCCAACCTCTACTGCAACAACGGCACATACATGTCTGATGACAAGAAGACCATCACATTCAACTCACAGGAAGGCATCGATACCTTGCAGTGGATGAAGGATATGGTCGACAAACACTACGGTGGTTATCAGAATGTGCTGGATTGGACCAATGCGATTCAGGCAGGCGAGATCCCGTTCCTGCAGGAACGTCAGGCCATGAGCTACCAGAATGTGTCGGCATTCTTCCATTACAAGAACACGGC
>JAFAEA010000337.1 GCA_023424355.1 Chloroflexota bacterium
GGCTGATACCGCTATCAGCGATACCGAGGTTGTGGATAACGCCCTCGAAGGTGTCATCCTGCACGCTCTTGATGGAATCGTACACACCGGTATCGATACCCTTGATCACAGCGGCGAGCTGGAAGTCCTCACCAAGGGAGGCCTGGTCACGGTCTGCAGAGATGACCCAGAAACCTTCGCCCTTTTCGATGGCGGCATCGAATGCACCGATGCCGGTGCGGCCGGCGGCGGCGTGAACGATGTCTGCACCATTATCGTACTGGGCGAGCGTGAATTCCTTGCCCTTGTCCGGGTTTTCGAAGTCATCTACATAGGCGATGGCGATTTCGATATCCGGGTTGATGCTACGGGCACCGGCCACATAGCCAACTTCGTAGCGCATAACCGGCGGAATACGGACGCCGCCCAGGTAACCAATCTTGTTGGTTTGCGTGGTGAGTGCAGCAATCACACCGGCAAGGAAGGCACCTTCCTGTTCGCGGAAGATGTAGCTCACAATATTGTCGGCCTCGATAGTGGCATCGATGACTGCGAACTTGCTATCTGGGTACATGCCCGCAACTTCGGTCAGTGCATCAGCGAGCAGGAAGCCAACACCAATGGTGATATCGCCACTCTCGGCCGCGTCTGTGAGGTTGCGCACATAGTCGGCAGCGGTCTGGCTCTCCAACACATTAAAGGTGATGCCGAGCTCATCCTGGGCTCGCAATCCACCTTCGTTTGCCATATCGTTGAAGCTCTGGTCGCCGATACCGGCGGTATCGGTCACCATGGTGGCGATGATGGAATCCTGAGCGGAAGCGCCCAGTTTACCAAGGAATGGTGCGGAAACGGCAGCGGCACCGCCAGCAAGCACCAGTCGACGGCGATCGAAACGGGTCGTCTTCATAGTATTGTTGCTCCTGTTACCAAGACGCCATCTCAATGAATGCGCGTCAGGGAAAGTCTGCACCCAGATAGTTGGGTCAGCCAAAGCATAACAAAATATCAAGTCCCCCTGCGAATTGTATTTTACATAACGAGGCCGTAAGTTGACCGAAAGTAACCCAAATTCACCGACAACCGACGTTCGTACTATGGGTCATACCTCATCGGATGATTTTAAGGAAGTCAGAGACCCCGAAGGTAGCAATGCCTCCCGATTTGCCAATTCTGTCTCGATGGTGCAGGCCGCACACGTTGTCGCGCTTCAGCATCAGGGCGTAGTGGATGAGACTGCCGCCGCAGCGATTCTCCGCGCTATCGATTCAGTGAGTCTCGGTTCGCAGGGGAATCAGACTGGTGTATGGCAGATTGTCGCCAATGTGGATGACAAGGTCGAAGCCGCTACACCCTCGGAGATTGCAGGCGCTTCGGCGCTTGGCCGCACGCGCAATGAGACCATTGCCACCGCCCTGCGGATGACATGGCGTGCCGATGCCAGCCAGATCGCTTCCGCATCTCTGGATCTCCGTAGTGCGGCCCTGGAACTTGCGGTGGCGCATACGGTGACTGTGCTCGGCGCGTTTGCCGATCGCAAGGCGGCCGCTCCATCGACGCTCGCGCACTTTCTTGGTGGATTTGTCGGTCCGCTCGAATCCACCTGGTCCCGACTCATCCAGGCAATCGATGCCGTCAATCGCTCGCCCCTTGGCTCTGGCCTGATGGTGGGCGAAGTGTTCAGCGCCGATCGATCGGAGACCGCGAGCCTGCTCGGATTCCGCGAACCCATAGCGAACACGCTCGATGCTTCGGGGCAGGTGGAGGATATCGTGCAAGTGCTGGAGGCCGCTTCCAGTCAGGCGGCCGTGATCCGCCGGTTGGTAAACGAGCTGCTCTTGTGGATCCGTACCGATCCCACCAGCTTCTTTATTGATGAGCGCTGGGAGAGCTCGCCGGAACCTGCCCATGCGGCGCACAACGTTAGCATCCGGCTCGAGCACCTCAACAGCGCTGCTCTTCGGGCCAGCCAGATGGTAAACATGGCGGTAGAGCAGCTCCGGGCACAGCCGTACGGACCCATCGGTGTTTCGTGGGATACCCTCGCGCCGGCAATCGACTCTGCATTGGAGGCGGTGAGTGAGGTTGTCACAGACGCGACATCGGCCATTCGCGAAGCATTGATCGTGAACCGCGCCTATCTCGCGAACCGGGCCGGTCGGCTTTACTCCACCGCATCGGATTTGGCTGCGTTCCTGATGGAGGATCAGCAGATCAATCCCGCGGCAGCGCAGCGAATCGCCGGATTGGCTGTCGCCCGTTTGAAGGAAGCGAGCCTCGAAGCCGCGCAGATCACACCGGATATTATCGATTCCGCTGCAGTTCTCGTAATCGGTCAGGAACTCAAGGTCGAAATGGAAACACTCGGTCGCTACATCGCGCCCCGACGATTCCTGGAGCGTCGCGATGTGCTCGGCTCACCGAAATCCGACAGGACTCGCGAATGGCTGGCAACTGTGGAGCAGAATCTGCAAGCGCACCGAGGCATCGTCGCTGAGCGCACCGAGGCATGGACCTCGGCGCTCAACTCGCTGAATGCCATTCTGGCCGAAAGCGCGGAGACGAGCGAAAACTAATCCGCAATCGGAGCGCGAATACCGCAAACCGGAACCTGCATCCACTCTCCGGTTTGATAGGCGTGGTCAAGCTGATCCATGTACGGCGCAACATTCGCATTCTTGCTGGTGAGCCATTCATCGTTGAACACGGAATCGTTGTAGCGCG
>JAFAEA010000367.1 GCA_023424355.1 Chloroflexota bacterium
GCGGCGTGTGCGCCATGCTTCCGGGCGGATCCTTCCGCGCACTGGCATACCACGAACTGATTCAGGACGGCATGAATATCGATGTCGCTCCATTGCCACAGGGCAAGGTTCGCGGCACCGTACTCCATGGCCTCGGCAACGTGGTGTGGAGTGGCAGCCAGAACCCGGGCGCTGCTATTGAGTTCGCCCGCTTCCTTGGTGGCGAGGCCGCTGCCAACATCCTTGGTGAATCCGGTATCGGTATCCCGGCATTCAAGGGTCTCGAAGGCGGCTGGCTCGATAGCCTCGAGGGCCTGAACGCGCAGGTGTTCGTGGATGCCTCTGAATACGGCGTGATCCCGCAGGATCCGGTGGTCGGCCCGGCGTGGCAGTCCACTCTTGGCGAGCAGGTCCAGGCCGGTTTCGCAGGTGAAACCGAGATCGATGCCCTGCCGCAGACGATTCAGGATGCAGTGAACGCGACGCTTCAGGATTCCTAGGAGCATGTTGCGTCTGTAAATCTCGCAAACCCCGGTCACTCGGCCGGGGTTTGCGGTATTCTGAATCACACACATTTCGGGGAGAGGACAGGGGAGGGAGATGTCCGCGGAAACCACCAGCGCCAGCAGTCGCGGATCACGCACCCTGAGCAGCACGGAAACACGATGGGGCTATGCACTCATTGCACCGATGATGCTCGGATTTGCGGTGTTTTTCCTAATCGCACTCGGCGCATCGTTCGTCCTCAGCTTCACCAGTTGGGATCTCCTCAACGCCCCGGTGTTCAACGGACTCGATAATTATCGGCGTGTGTTCTCAGATTCCCGCTTCCACACGGCGCTGTTCAATACCTTCGCCATTGCGATTCCGAATGTGATTCTCCGCATCAGTACCGCTTTGGGACTCGCGGTGATCATGAACTCGAAGATCGCCTTCCGCACGTTCTATCGCATTGTCTTCTTCCTGCCGGTTGTCACCATGCCGGTGGCCATCGCCACAATTTGGAAATGGATCTTCGATCCCAAATACGGCCCAGTGAACGGCATTCTGGCGCAGGGCGGTATCGAAGGTCCGAGTTGGCTCTTCAATCAGGGCACAGCCATCGTCGCGGTGGTGATCGTGTTGCTTTGGAGCGGTGTCGGCTACGACATGATCATCTTTCTCGCCGGGTTGCAATCGATCCCGAAGGATTACTACGAGGCATCATCTATTGATGGTGCCAGTGGCTGGCGACAGTTTTGGGACATCACCGTGCCATTGCTCACTCCAACAACATTCTTCCTCAGCGTGATCGCCGTGATTGCATCGCTACAGGTGTTCGATTTGGTCTATGTGATGACCAGCCTCGATACATCGAATCGCCTGCCGACTCTTGTCTATTACATCTATAATCAGGGCTTTGAAGCCGGACGCATGGGCTACGCCATTGCCGTGGCCTGGGTATTGTTGGCCATCATTCTGGTGTTCACCTTTATCCAGTTCCGCATGCAACGGAAGTGGGTGCATTACCAATGAAATCGCAACGAACCCTGCGCTGGTACGCATCTCGCATTTTGCTTCATGGCTTTCTCATGACCATGGCCGTGGTGTTCATGTTCCCGTTTGTATGGAGCCTGCTCACCTCGCTAAAAACCATGCCGGAGCTCTTCAAGCCGATGCCAAGCGGCAGCATTTCGGAAGTCATCAACTACATGATTCCGAAGTTCTGGCGCTGGGAAAACTACCAGCAGGTATTTGATACTGTGCCGTTCGGTCGGTTCTACATCAACACCATCATCGTCACCATCGCTCGCACGGTGGGCGGCGTGTTCATCGCCTCGCTCGCCGGATTTGCCTTTGCCCAGCTTCGGTTTAAGGGGCGCGATCTTATCTTTTTCGTGTTGCTTGCCGGCTTGATGGTGCCGGATCAGGTGCTAATTGTGCCGCGCTATATCCTGATGCGCGAGTTCGGCTGGCTGGATACCTATCAGGGACTCATCGTGCCGCTGCTCTTTAGCGCCTTCGGTGCCTTCCTGCTCCGACAGTTCTTCCTCGGCATCCCGCGCGATTTCTACGAGGCGGCCGCACTGGAAGGTGCGAATCCATTCCGTATCTATCGCGACATCTATGTGCCGCTGGCGTTGCCGGCTCTAAGCGCATTCGGTTTCCTGACATTCCTCTGGAGCTGGAACGAGTTTCTCTGGGCGCTTACTATCACCAACTCGACGGATATGCGGGTGATGAGCGTTGGTATCGCCCTGTTTGAAGGTCAATACAACACCAATACGGCTGTGATGTTGGCGGCGGCAAACCTCGCCACCGTGCCGCTGATTCTGCTGTTCATCGTGTTCCAGAAACAACTCGTGCAGGGAATTGCGCTCACCGGCGTCAAGGGATAGCAAAAGGGCTCGCCACGTGGCGAGCCCTTTTGAATTGCTTAGTTGTTGGGAGCTCTATGCGGATTCGCCGGCACGGCGAGCAGCTTCAGCATCGACCAATCCACGCACATATTCGATATTGAACTTCATGCGATCGTCGATTTTCTGCTGGGTCGAGAAATCCTCGAAGCTGATCCAGCCATCGTAGCCAACATCGAAGAGGGCAGTCACCAGTGCCTTAACGTCGGCCACACCCTGGTGCATCGGCCAGAACTTTTGGCGCCATTCCACGGTGTTATCTTCGCGAGTCTTGAACGGATACATGGTGGTGTTCTTCACATGCACCAGTCCAAGATAATCGCCGAGCATCTCCAGCCCCATGCGATAGTTCTCGAAACCTTCGTACACCATGTTACCGAGATCGTGGATGATACCGACATTTTTCGGATCCAGTCCCTCGACCATCATGCGCGCGCTACTCGCACTCGGGCAAATGGTGCCCATATGGGTTTCGATGAGCGCCTTCACGTTGTTCTTCGCCACGAGTTCTTCAATGCGCTTGAAGTCTTCGCGAGCCTGATTCCAGATCGGCATGAACGCCTGGTCACTGCTGTAAGCCGGCACATTGATGCGCAGACTCGGTGCACCGATCGCCACCGCATTGGCGACAGCCTGTTCGATTAGCGACCACTCGTCGTTGCTGCGGACATAGGTGCCGAGATTCGGGATCTCAAGTTTGTGATCGGCGCTAAGCTTCTTGACCCGCTCGATCTCATCGGTAAAGGTGCTGGCCGGCAAAGTGGATTTGTTGCCGTGCCAGAACTCCATGCCCTTCGGATTGGGCGGCTCATCCACAACACGCAGTTCCCAGCCATCGTAGCCAAGTTCCTGCAGACGCGGTGCCACTTCTTCCAGTGTTAAAGTCGGGGACGATACGGTAAAAAACGCGTACTTCATGCGAGGGCGATCCTCCATTGAATCAATACATTCATTCTGTAGAGATTGTAGGCGGTTAGGGCAAGGGGAGGTCGATTTGCATGAGTGGAAGAGTGCGACCCGGTACTGATTCCGATTGCACCTCGCCGACTACTCGCGCACCCATGTGCTCGTAGAACGATTTTGCAAACGGATCGGCCTCGAGGCAGATGTGCTCCGCACCCGCTTCCGTGGCGATAGCACAGAGATGCTGAAATAGCGCTCTGCCGAAACCTTTCCCCATATGTGGCGGATCGGTCCAGAGGTCATCCAGAATGGCGTACTCATCCCGAATCAGCACCTCGCCAAATCCGGCAACAATCCCTTCAGATTCCAGCAGCCATACGGATTTGCCGTCGCAGGATTCCGGAGAAACACGCAGGTCATCGGCCCAGAGTTCGATCAACTCGGTCGAATAGCCCCAGTGCGCCTTGGCACGAAGGGCTATTCCCGAGAGTGTCTCTGCATCAGCGGGTCTTGCCGCCCGAATGCGAGGATCAGCCGTTGGCATCGCGATAAATGGACAGGATCACATCCACGGGCTTGCGAGCTTCGGCTCCCGGCACATATGGTTCCTGCTTCGCGGCGAGATTATCGAAGATCACGGCGAGCTGGCGTCGGTGGGAGAGTCCCCACTTCTCGTCAGGCTCCCAATTTTCGACCAGTCGTTGGTCTTCTTCTGTGAGC
The DNA here is from genome assembly GCA_023424355.1 of Chloroflexota bacterium. GTDB lineage: Bacteria > Chloroflexota > Chloroflexia > Thermomicrobiales > UBA6265 > UBA6265. The sequence goes on from JAFAEA010000367.1 coordinate 3,999, forward strand.
TCCACATCCTCAGGCTGCGTTTCGGCATCCCAGAGAATCAGCGAATTGGTTTCCAGTGTTGCACGACCCTCGGTACCCACAATCTCGATGCGGAATGGGTAATCCTTCTTCGCGCACGTAGTTGCAGTGATGGAGCCGAGCGCGCCATTGTTGTACAGGAACGACACCGCGGCGGTGTCCTCAGTCTCGATGGTGTGGTTGAGCGTGGATGTAAACGCCTTCACATCCTGCACGCCGCCCATCATCCATTGCAACTGGTCGATGAGGTGGATCGCCTGATTCATCAGTGCGCCACCGCCGTCCAGTGCCCAGGTACCTCGCCAACCGCCGTTGGCATCGTAGTAGTCCTGATCTCGATGCCAGTACATCACGCAGTTGGCCAAAATCGGCTTGCCGAACACACCCTGTTCGATTGCGCGTTTAACCCGGAACACATCCTTGCTGAGGCGATTCTGGAAGATCACCGCCAGTTCAACTCCGGCTTCTGCCGCGGCTCTGGTCATGCGATCCAGACCATCCTGTGTGATGGCCATCGGTTTCTCGGTGATCACATGTTTGCCATGCTCGGCTGCCAGTACCACCTGATCTGGGTGAAGACCACTCGGCGTGGCGACGATCACAACATCGATATCGGCATTTGCGAGCATTTCCGGATAGCTGGAATAGTGCTCGCCGCCGTGCTTGGCAACGAAGTTCTTGCCGGCCTCTTCGCGTGGCTCGGCCACCGCAACCAGCGTGGCCGAATCGAGTCCGGTAATCGCATTTGCATGAATTGCGCCGATCGTACCGGCACCACTAATACCAACCCTAAATTGATGCCCCATGAGGCGATCTCCTTGTTTGGGATCGAAAATCTATTCAAGTGGGCATCGTTGACCAACCCAAGAATAGGGCAGAAGTGCAAAAACGGAAAGGCAACCGATCATTAAAACTCCTTGATGGCGATGTCTTTAGAGTGTGGTAGGATGTATACGATGTAATCGATTGCAAGACTCCTGTGGAAGAAGTGGCCAAGATTAGGCACAACCTGCAATCGATTCCAGTTTTTTCGGATGTCGTCAGGCCAGTGTGGCCGCGACAAGCTGCAGAACAAAGGGAGCGATTCGAGATGAAGCCAAACGAGATCGAGATGAATCGGCGCAAACTGGTTGGTGCTTCGGCTGCCGGTTCGGCAGTGGCCCTCTCCGGTTTGATGGGAACAGGCCAGCTTTCCACCGCCATGGCTCAGGATGCCAACCTGCCGACCCCGCGCGAAGAAACTGTGGTAATCGAGCAGAATCCCAACAATGTGTGGGATAGCTTCAATCCATTCATCCCCAACGGCGAGGCGTACAACTACGGCCTCGTTTCCTGCTGCCGCGAAATGCTGTTCTACGTGAACTTCATGACCGGTGAAACCAAGCCATGGCTTGGCAAGGAATGGAAATACAACGACGATTTCACAGCCTGCACGCTTACCATCCGCGATGATGTGACCTGGAGCGATGGCGAGCCGTTCACTGCGCACGATATCGTGTTCTCCCAGCAGATGCTCATCGATAACCCCAGCCTGAACGGCTCTGCTGGTGTGCGCGAGTGGGTCGACAAGGTCGAAGCCGATGATGACTACACGGTGACGTGGACGCTCTCAAAGAAGGACACCCGCTTCCACTATCGATTCCTCGCCGGCATCATTTCGGATGGCATCCGCATCGTGCCCCAGCACATCTGGGAAGGCGAGGATCCATCCACGTTCAAGGCGAATCCGCCAATCCAGACCGGTCCATACGTCCTTAAGGAAGCCAGCGCCACAAAGCTCTACTTCCTTTGGGAGAAGAACGAGAACTACTGGAACAAGGCCGAGCTCGATCCAGAACCGAAGTACGTGCTCTACCGCCAGCAGTCCGAAATCGATACCGCAGTGCAGGAATTCCTCAACGGCAATATCGATGATTCCTCTCGACTGGCCGGTGATTATCTGAATCAGCAGATGATCATGTCCCAGACCGAGAAGTACTCCAGCTTCATCTTCAACGATCCTTGTCCGCGCGGCTTCCACATCAATGTGGATTCCCCGAGCGGATTGTTCAAGACTGCTGAAGGCCGCTGGGCGATCTCGCATCTGATCGATCGCGATCTTATCGGCAATACCATCTACCAGCCATCCACTGTGCCGGCCACGTATCCGTGGGCCAGCTACGAAGGCTGGCAACCCTGGGCCCCGGACGAGGTGATGGACCAGTTCGATCCCACTTTCCATGTGGATAAGGCCAATGAGCTGCTGGATAGTCTCGGAGCCACCGAGCGCGATGGCGATGACATCCGCATGCTGGATGGCAAGCCACTGAAGCTCACCATGATCTGCCCGATGGAAACCACGGCCCCCGAATACCAGATGGGTCTCACCCTGGTGAACACCGCCAAGGAAGCCGGACTCGATATCGAGCTCAAGGCCATGCCTGGTTCTGCCCACTGGGATGCGTTCGACAACGGCGATTACGACATCAGTGCTCACTGGATCTGCGGAATGCAGTTCGATCCGGTGCAGCTCTGGAACTGGTTCCACAGCGAGAACTACTTCCCGGTCGGTGAACGCACCAATCGCGGTAACGCGGTGCGATTCCAGGACAAGGAATTCGATGCCCTCGTCGATGAACTGCGTGAGCTCGATCCGGAAGACGAAGCAAATCGACCCAAGTTCGATGCTGCGCTGGAGAAGTTCATGACCGAATCTCCATCGGTCGCCTCCGTGCAGCAGATCTTCCCGGTGTTCTTCGGCACTTCCTATTGGGAAGGCTGGCCAACCGTCGAAGATCCGTACGCGCTGCCAACCAGCTGGTGGGGACACTACATGTTCACCCTCGCTGGTCTGCGCAAGGCAGGATCCTGATCACTCCGGATTACGCCAGATTCACGAACTGAGCGAAAATCCAGAAGGGCGCGGAGCAATTCGCGCCCTTCACCATCCACCCCGCGGAGGCATGTATGGAAGTAGGAGTGGAGAAACTGAAGGCCCTGGAAGAAACTCCGGGCGAATCTCCCAACACAGAAACACGAAAAACAAGAAAGCTATCGCCAACAGCGGCGTACATTCTTCGGAGAATCGGGCTCTTTCTTATCACCCTCTGGGGGTCTTTGACCGCATCGTTTTTCTTCTTTCGCATGCTCCCGGGCGATCCAATTCGGGCCTATGTTGGCGCTCTGCAGCAGCGCGGCAACATCACCACCTTCCAATCAGATGAAGAGATGATTGAGCACTACCAGCGCGAGTTCGGGCTGGATGGCTCACTTTTCAGCCAGTACATCAACTATTTCAAGCGTCTGTTCCTCGATTTCGATCTGGGGCCTTCGGTTCTCAGTTATCCAACTCCGGCCATCGATCTCATCGCGAGGGCGCTGCCATGGACGATCGGTCTCATTGGTGTCGCTACTATCCTCGGTTGGCTCCTCGGTGTGCTGCTGGGCACGGTTGTGGGCTGGAACCGACGTAAAACCTGGGCTGAAGTGGTCACCAATGGTGCGCTCGGCTTTTCCCACTTGCCGGCGTATTTCGTGGCATTGTTCCTCATCATCTTCCTTTCATATAGATGGCGATTATTGCCCGCTAGTGGTGCGTTCGAAACCAGCATGAATCCGGAATGGTCGTTGTCATTCATTGGAAGCGTGATCAAATACGGCACATTGCCGGTGCTCGCCACGGTCATCGTGGCGGTGGCTAACTGGATGCTAAGCACTCGCGCGCTGGTTGTGAGTATTTTGGGTGAGGATTACCTCACCTTTGCCGGCGCCAAAGGATTGACTCCCCGACGAGTTCTCACTGCCTATGTGCTTCGAAATGCCTGGTTGCCGCAGATCGCGGCGCTCGGAATGGCGTTGGGCGGCGTGGTGAGCGGTAACGTACTTATCGAGCGCCTCTTCCGGTATCCGGGAGTGGGCAATCTCCTCATCGATTCCGTGATGATCAAGGATGTGAACACAGCCATGGCCGTGGTCACCATGCTCATCGTGCTGGTGCTCACCATCAATCTCATCATCGATCTTGCCCTGCCGTTGATCGATC
>JAFAEA010000377.1 GCA_023424355.1 Chloroflexota bacterium
TCTACGCGCCGATTATCAAGCATCTCGGTGCCAGCGGTATCGGGCATCGCCAGGATATCTACTTCGATCGCGAAAAAGGCTGGAATCGTGTCGTCATCGAGAAGCCATTCGGCCGCGATGTTGCCACGGCTCGCCAGCTGAACTCCGAGATCGGTGCGGTGTTTAGCGAGCGCCAGATTTATCGTATCGATCACTACCTCGGTAAGGAAACCGTGCAGAACGTGCTCGCATTCCGATTCGCGAACACACTCTTCGAGCCAGTGTGGAATCGCCAATACGTCGATAATGTTCAGATCACCGCGGCGGAGAGCCTCGGTGTAGAAGAACGCGCCGGCTACTACGAAGATGCCGGTGCGCTGCGAGATATGGTGCAGAGTCACATTCTGCAGCTGCTGGCGGTTATCGCCATGGAGCCTCCTGCGCTGTTCAACGGCAATGCCCTTCGCGATGAGAAGGTCAAACTTCTGCGAGCGGTAATTCCTCCGCGCGAGGAAGAGCTGATGCACAAGACTGTGCGCGGCCAGTATGACGAAGGCTTCATGAGCGGGCGCAAAATGCCGGCATATCGTGATGAAAAGGGCGTGAAGCCGGGATCCAAGACCGAAACCTATGTGGCGATGGAGCTCGGCATCGATAACTGGCGATGGGCCGGGGTGCCGTTCTATCTCCGCACTGGCAAGCGCTTGCCACGACGCGTCACCGAAATCGCCATCACCTTCAAGCAGGTGCCGCACCTCATGTTCCAGAGCATCGGTGATGTGGATTTGAGCCCGAATGTGATTACCATGCGCATTCAGCCGGACGAAGGTATTGCCCTGAAGTTCGCCGCCAAGGTGCCGGGTCCAACCACCCAGCTCCGCCCGGTGCGCATGGACTTCCTGTACGGGTCGTCGTTCGGTGATTCTGGTCCGGATGCCTATGAGCGATTGCTGCTCGACGGCATGCTCGGCGATCCTACCCTCTTCGCTCGCCGCGATGAGGTGGAGACCGCATGGAGTCTGATGCAGCCAATTCTCGATGGCTGGCAGGATATGGCATTGCCGGTGTATCCGTATGAATCCGGTTCCTGGGGTCCATCCAAGGCCGATGCCATTCTGCGCCGCGATGGCCGCGAGTGGCGACGACCGTAACGGCTCCGAGGAGGCACACCATTTCGATGTCTGACAACGATTACAGTAACAAGCAGATTGCTCACAAAAAGTGGGATACGGATGCGGTGGATACCGCCACGATTCACGATGAACTCGCCTCGATGTGGACCGAGGGGCACCCTCGGCGCATAGTGAGCGGCCCCTATGGCGAACAGGTCGATACCACACACGGTATCGGTCAGGATGTGATGCGGGCAAACACGCTCAACCTCGTTGCCGTGGCCCCGAACCTGGAAATCGCCGAGATGATTCTCAGTACGGTCAGCCAGCTACGGGATTTCCTGCCATCCCGCACCATCATCGTCATTACAGATCCCACCCTGCAGCGGCCCAAGACCTGGCATGTTGATCTGAAGATCAATGAAACGCCCACCAAGGACGACACGCCTGGAATTCTGTTTGAAACCATCACCTTCTGGACCGATCAGTCCAGTGCTGGTGTTCTGAGCAGCATTGTTTCGCCGCTTCTCATTTCCGAGCTGCCAACATTCCTGTGGTGGCCGAGTGGTGAGTTCAGCAACAACGCCATCTTCGAGGATCTGGCACAGATCGCTGATCGGCTTGTGTTTGATAGCGCGCGCCTCGGAAACGATGCCCACGCTGTCGCCGACTACCGCACCCTCATCGATGATCCCACCGATCCGACTGTGGGCGATTTCACCTGGCTGAGACTGGCTCCATGGCGACAGTTGACAGCGCAGTTCTTCGATCCTGTGGATACGCACAAGAGCCTCGAGTACATCGATTCCGTCACAATCGCCTACGCCCAGGATCGCAAAGATCGGGGATCAGGCTTCGCGGCAGCGCTGCTCATCTGCGGTTGGCTTGGTAGCCGACTGGGGTGGGAGATAATCGAGCCCCTGGAGCCGCGCAAATCTGGTGGCTGGACTGCGTTTATGGCATCCACTGATTCCACCGGACGCGCCAACGAAGTGGAGATTCGGCTGGTGCCGGATTCCACTCCGGGCGCGAAATTCAGCCTGCGAAGTGTCGAGATCATCACCAACCACGATACCTCCGGCAAGTACCTGATTCAGCGCACAGATCAGGATGACCTGATCACCAGTTCGGAAACCGCGGATACTCCGTTTGTGAGCAGAATGGTCTACTCCCGCCGCCACTCCACTGTGGAGATGCTTGGCGAGGAGCTGAATCGCTTTGGTCCGGACCGAGTCTTTGAAGATGCCATTCGTCTGGCAACTCGCCTGTTGCCCGAGTAACTCCCCAGGAGGACAAGATGACTGAGGAAGCACGAACCATTGATTTGAAGGAATGCGGTGTTGTGTATGTGGTGGCCGATGCGGAAGCATTGGCTCGCGCAGCAGCCGAGGAAATCGTCTCGGTCTCCAATCTGGCGAAATCGCAATCCCGTGCAGCACTGGTTGCGCTCTCGGGTGGATCCACTCCCAAGAAGATGGGACAGTTGCTGGCCAGCGAAGAATACAGCGATCGTGTGGCGTGGGATTCTCTCGAACTTTTCTGGGGTGATGAGCGATTTGTGCCACTTGCGAGCGAGGAAAGCAATGCCGGTGAAGCACTGCGTGCGTTCATCGATGCGGCACCAATTCATCCGGACGATGTTCACACCTGGGACACCTGCGATGGCATCACACCCGAAGAATCCGCCCGGAACATGGAAACAGCCATCCGCGAAGTGAGCGAAACTCCCGATGGAGTGCCGGTGTTCGATCTGATTCTGCTGGGAATGGGCGACGATGGACATACCCTCAGCCTCTTCCCGGGTACCAACGCGATGCACAACAACACCGATATCGTGATGGCGCATCATGTTCCCAAGTTGAATGCGGATCGGGTCACATTCACTCCCCTGCTGGCGAACAATGCCCGCAAGGTCGTGTTCCTGGTGGGCGGTGCCGGCAAGGCCGATATGCTCAAGACGGTACTCATGGGTGAAATCGATATCGATACCTACCCTTCGCAGGTCATTCGGCCAACAAATGGCGAACTCGAGTGGCTGGTAGATGAAGCAGCCGCCGCAAACCTGGAGCAGTAATGTCGCTTTCCAACGAAGAACGACTCCAACGAATCGGCAAGTACGCCGCCGATCTTATTGAGGATGGCATGCTGGTGGGTCTCGGCACCGGCAGCACAGCCGCCGCCATGGTGGATGCACTTGGTGTGCGACTACGAGAAGAGGGCCTGAAGGTCATCGGAGTCGCCACCAGCATCGCCACCAGTAACCAGGCCTCGGCCGTCGGGATCGCGCTGAAGACGCTCGATAGCATCGACCGCCTCGATATGTGCATCGATGGTGCCGATGAAATCGACCCTCAGTTCAATCTCGTGAAAGGCGCCGGCGGTGCCCTTCTGTTCGAGAAGCTTGTGGCTCGACGGGCGAACAAGTACGTGATTATCAGTACGGACGAAAAGCTGGTGCCGAAGCTCGGAGTGCGCATGCCGCTGCCAGTGGAAGTGGTTCCCATCGGCTGGAGTCACACCGCCGAAGCGATCCGCCAGCTCGGTCTCGAACCGGAACTTCGCCGTAAGGATGAGAAGCCGTTCGTCTCCGACGGTAGTCACTACATTCTGGACTGCGCGTGGCCGGAATCCGGACTCGATCCTGCCAAGCTCGCCCACGATCTCAAATCGATCACCGGCGTGGTGGATCACGGTTTGTTCATCGGTATGGCGAACACGATCGTCGCCATTGACGCGCAGGGCGAGATCCAGCGACAGGGTGAATAAACACGGTTAATCACAAAGAGGGAGCTCCGGTCGTTGCCCCGGAGCTCCCTCTTTTTCGTTCCGTATTAGAGGCGATATGCCAGTTCGCCATGCTGGGTGGTATCGAGACCGAGAACCTCGTCCTCATCCACTACCCGGAGTCCGACCATTACATCCACAAGCTTGAGAATGAGGAAGGTCACCACTCCCGAGAAGGCGATCGCAGCAGCGACGGCGACCAACTGAATCCAGAGCTGCTCCGGATTCCCGTAGAAGAGACCATCGCGTCCGGCTTCGTTCACCGATGTGGTGGCGAAGAGTCCGGTGGCGAGAGCTCCCCAGATTCCGCCGATCCCGTGGACAGCGAACACGTCCAAAGCATCATCAAGCTTGATCACTTCCTTCAGCAGATCCACACCGAAGTAGCAGAACACACCCGCGCCAAAGCCGATGATGATGGCTGACGACGGAGTCACGAATCCGGCCGCAGGTGTGATGCCCACAAGTCCAGCGATGGCACCGCAAGCGGCACCGGCGACGCTTGGTCGGCCATTACGCATCCAGCTAATGAGCAGCCAGGTAACTCCACCCATCGCGGCGGCGACATTCGTCACCACGAATGCATGCGCAGCCAGGGTTCCGGCTGAGAGCGCCGAACCGGCGTTGAATCCGAACCAACCGAACCAGAGCAGGCTGGCACCAAGAACGGTCATGGTGAGGTCGTGTGCTTCCGTCTCAGGCGTGCCGAAATCGATGCGAGCACCGAGCAATCGGGCGGCAACTACCGCTGCGACACCAGACGAGATGTGGATGACGGTACCGCCGGCGAAATCGAGAGCACCGTACTGGCCGATCCAGCCGCCGCCCCAAACCCAGTGGCAGAGCGGCGCGTACACCAACGTCACCCAAAGTGCGGTAAAGAGCAGATACGTCTTGAAGCTGATGCGCTCGGCGAATGCTCCGGTGATGAGTGCAGGGGTGATACAAGCAAACATCATCTGGAAGGCAATGAACGCCATCGCCGGGATGTTCGCGGCGTACGGGCCGGCTTCGGCACCGATGCCTCGTAGCGCAAAGTGCTCCAGGCTGCCGATGAGTCCACCCTTATCCGCACCGAACGCCAATGTGTAGCCCCACAACACCCAAATCACACTCACCACACATAGCGTGAAGAACGAGTGCATAAGGGTGCTGAGCACATTTTTCTTGCGCACAAGACCACCATAGAAAAACCCAAGTGCCGGAGTCATGAGCATGACCATTGCGGCTGCCATCAATACCCAGGCGGTATCGCCTGCATTGATTCCATCCATTTCCCGAATCCCCTACTCAAACCGCCATTGCGGCAAAATGACCAACACGCGGCTCGCAAGCACATCGGTGGGCTGTCCGCTGGTGTACAGTTTGAAGAGCCAGAAGAATCTGGAATAGAGCCAACCACCACAAATTCGAGGTATTCGTTTGTGCAGTTGGCACATTTAACAGCCTGGCACTTACAAGCGCGCCAATGTTCACAGCGCCGTTTATGCACGACGCACAAGGGATGGTTAGATGGAACGCTATCAGGATGTGAAAGAAATCGATGCAACACTCGAAGTGGTGGTCGATCTGCCCTGCGAGACAGGCGAAGGTCCACTTTGGGACGATCGGACCCAAACATTGACCTGGAACGACATTCCGCCCGGTACGCTTTATCGATACGATCCGGCCAGTGACGAGAACGAGGTGATCTATCAACACAGCGCCTCGATTGGCGGTCACACGCTGCAGGAAGACAGTTCGCTGGTGCTGTTCTGCACTGATGGCAGGATCCTCAAGTTGCGTGACGGCGATACCGAGGTGCTCGTCGAATCGATACCAGAGGTCGTGGGAAGTCGCTTCAACGATGTTGCTGCGGATCCGCTCGGTGGTGTCTTTTGCGGCACCATGCCATTGGTGAATGGCGATGCCCGCCTTTATCGCCTGGCTCCAGATGGATCTCTCACGTTAGTGTGGAACGATTTGGGACTCAGCAACGGCATTGGTTTTGGTCCCGATAACGCGGTGATGTACCTCTCCGATTCCGACAATCGAGTTGTGTACCGGGCGGATTTCGACACATCCACTGCGGAACTGAGCAATCGCGAGATACTCATTAGCCTCAACGATGATGTCGCTGTGCCGGATGGCATGACGGTCGATGCCAATGGAGACCTCTGGATCGCCGTGTGGGATGGTAGCTGCCTGCTCCACTACTCTGTCGATGGAGAGTTGTTAGACAAGCTCACGTTCCCGGTGAAGAAGGTCAGCTCAATCAACTTTGGCGGGGATGACTTCGCGACTGCTTACATCACAACTGCTGGTGGCACGAATCGCGGAGGTGATGATGGCAAACTCGCCGGTTCGCTTTTCAAAACCAGCATTTCGGGCGTCTCGGGGCGATCCGATTTTCGCTCACGCATCCTGCTCTAGTCAGCAGGCCAAGCAAATCGAGCCGGTCCAAATGGACCGGCTCGATTGCATTTTCTAGCGATTGTTTGGCCGACGCGGTTCGTCGTTCACGAACCCGAAATCATCGTCCCAGTCGTCCAATTCAGGTTCGGCTACCGGCTCATTGCCACGCCGAATCGTCGGTGGCTGCGGCATCTGTGGCGGAGGCGGCATGGAATCGTCCACATCGTATCCGGTATCCACAGGCTGCTGCGGTGGCCGCTGACGTCGTTGAGGAGGCTGTTGCCCTCGTTCGCGTTGCGGAGCTGGTCGCTCCTGCTGCGGGCGAGGTCGCTGCTGTGGTCGCGTACGGGGAGCCGGCTGCTCATCAACGAAACCGTCCTCGTCATCGAACTCTTCAATTGGAGGGAGTGGTCGCTGATCGCGACGAATCGGTCGTCGTTCCTGCGGCTGGCCGGTATTGCGGCGGCGAGCTGGCTGCTCACCGCGTCGCTCACGAGAGGAGCCGACCCGGCTCGGATCCATATCCCCAACCGAGGCTGGTGTGGCTCCCGGATCGTCATCCGTGGCGCCAGGCAGGCGACCAAAGATCTGGTAAAGAATGATCGAACCGAAGGTGCCGAGGGCGATACCGTTGAGCGCGAAATCACCGATGTGCATGGTGAGATCGGCAGTACCAACCAGCAAGGTGACTGCGGCGAGGAAGAGATTGATTCCCTTGGAGAAATCGACGCGATTGTCGACCCAGATGCGGATACCGGCAACGGCGATCAATCCGAAGAGGACAACCGCAACACCACCAAGCACACCGGCAGGAATGCTGGCGACAAGCGCACCGAACATCGGCGAGAAGCCGAGCAGAATCGCCACACAGGCTGCAATCACGAACAGTGCAGTGGAAAAGACTTTGGTAACAGCCATTACGCCAATGTTCTCGGCGTAGGTTGTCACACCGGTACCACCACCGGCACCGGCCACCATAGTGGCCACACCATCGCCGATGAAGCCGCGTCCGAGATACGGCATGAGGTTGCGTCCGGTCATCTCGGAAACAGCCTTGATGTGGCCAGTGTTCTCAGCAATGAGGATCACAGCAACCGGCACGATGAGGCCGATCGCTTCCATCTCAAATTTTGGAGCAGTGAAGTTGGGCAGACCGATAATACTGGCCTCTTTGACTGCGTCGAAATCCACACCCTGGAAGTGGATGCCGAGAATCTCACGACCGGTGCTCGATGTTCCGCCCAGAATCAATGCTGCGAAGTAGCCGATGAGCGTACCGAGCAGAATCGGCAGGCGGCCGATGAGCCCCTTTCCCAGAATGGCAATGGAGAAAATGGCGAGAATGGTAATAACCGCCAGCGGCATATTGCTCTCGGCCAATGGCTTGGCACCGGCAACGGCGAGGTTGAGGCCGATGATAGCCACGATACCGCCAGTGACGATCGGCGGCATCAGGGTGTCGATCCATTCGGATCCCCAATACGCCACAGCCAATCCAGCTAGCGTGTACACCAAACCACAGAGGATGATGCCACCGAGCGCGTATGGAATGCGGCTGGGATCGAAATTGATCCCCACGATTCCGGCCACCGCGCCAACTGGCCCGATAAAGGCGAAGCTGGAACCGAGGTAGCTCGGAATCTTGCCGCCCGTAATGATGAAGAAGAGCAGCGTACCGATACCGCTAAAGAAGATGGCGGTATTGGGATCGAACCCCATCAGCAACGGACCCAACACCGTGGAGCCAAACATGGCCAACACGTGCTGTATACCCATTGCGCTGGTTTCACCCCATGGCAAACGCTCCTCTGGCTGAATCAAGCCACCGCGGCGTTCTTTCCATGAGAAGAGATTGCGGAAGTAATCTTGCACATCCGCAACATTGAACTGTTGCATGTAATGCCCCTCCCCAGAGACTTCGTTAATCAGGTGCACACCTGCATCGTCTATTGTGACGCGCTCTCTGCCATCGCACAAACGTTCGTACACACCAAAATCAGGGAATCCGAATATTCGGATTCCCTGGTCGCTGCTCATTTGAAGATATCGGTTAGCTCAAGAACTCTTTGACCGTCTTGATGCCATCCTGAATGCCATCCTGAGGCGAGGCGAAGCCCTCGAACTCAATGGAGACATAGCCGGTGTAGTTCACAGAATCCAGAATCTGACGGATTCGAGCGTAATCCAGCCCCGGCACGCCTACGCGGCTGCCGCCGAGATACATTTTCGCGTGCACCATCGCGAGATCTTCGGTGAACACCTCCATCTCGGCGTATTGATCCTCCAAATGGAAGAAGTTGCCGGTATCCAGCACAAACTTCAGCCATGGAGAATCGACTGCATCGTGAATCTCCTTGGTGCCGGCGGCGGTTCCGGTTGGGCCCCAGTGATTCTCGAGCACGAGGGTAACACCCTTGGTTCCCGCATACTGTGCGGCGAAACGCAGGCTGGTGACGGTCCAGGCGAGGCCATCCTCAGCGGTGAAGCCTTCCACCGGCGGCTCGCCACCCTTGTTGGCGGTGAGTTCCTTGAAATCGGTGATGGTTCCCCAACGGCCGCCAAGCACGCGCACAAATGGAGCACCGAGGATCGATGCCCAATCGATGTGCTGCATCAGTTTCACCAGATCGTCGGCGCGCTCCTGCGCGGTGGTCTTAAGCGGATTATTGCTGGCGGCCAGGGTGACGATGCGCACGCCACGAATAGCGGCGTACTGGGAGAGCTCGGCCAGTTTCTCCGGAGTATCCACACCACTTAGGGTGAGATGCTCGTTTAGGTACTCGATGCCATCCAATCCCCATTCAACGCAGTAATCGATCATCTCGAATGCGTTTGGCACATCGGTGAAATCGTATTTGGAATGCCCATCGCCCTTGAATCCGCTGAACGAATACGACGAAATAGCGGTTTTAACAGCCACGTGGAACCTCACATTGGTATGCGTACTCAACAGCATGCAGCTCTGCATGTACCGGTACTGCACCACGATTCGAGCGGAACGTCAATCGGGAATGCGTTTTGACTGCGCTATTTCAGGACAGTGAGCCAGTGGAGAAGTTGGCAGGGAATGTCGCATACGCAGAATGAAGCTGGCGGAATTCCTCAACCGTCATCCCGAAGAGATGGAGATCGTGAAACTCGCCATGACTGAATCCATGCTGCCGTCGAGCGCCCTCGTGTACGAAACCCAGTTTCTCGTGCAAACGCATGCTGGCTTCGTTGAACCCGAATACTCCTGGTTCGGCCTTGCGAAACCGAAGCTCCAGAAAGTAGTAGCGCAGAACCAGCAGGATGGCCTCGGAGCCGTATCCTTTGCCCCGAAACTCCTCCATGAGCGCGATTCCGTATTCGAACGTGCCCTGGCGAGGATTGCAGTGATGGGTATCGATGGAGCCCACGAGCTGACCGGAATCCAGTTCGTCGATCATAAACTTGAACTCGAAATTCTCGCCGAATCCCTTTTTGGCAGCCTCTTCTACCCACGATCGCTGATGCGCCATGCTGGAGGGTGGCCAAACCATTTCCAGGTGGCGGTCGACATCGAGCTCCTGGTTGATGAGGTAGAAGTGCTCGGCATCGGCCGGTTCCATAGCTCGCAGCCGAATCGATTTTCCATGCCAATATGCGCTCACAGAAAATACCTCTCGAGGGGTTTACGGTAATTGCATTCTTCGGGGTGTTGTTGACACCAGGGTGTTTCGCCCGGGAACTTGCGCCGATTATCTGCAACCCATCCATAAACGAACTGCATGACGTGCTGAATGCCCGGGACTCTGCCGATTCTGTATGGCCAACGGTTATTTAGGAGAACACTCATGATGAGGGTGAACGCATCCGATCCGCTGGCGATGGTGCCATCTTCAGCAATGGCCCAAACTGCGCGCAAACATTGTGTAGGAGTGATGCCACTCACGCCTTCGAGCGATACACTCTGGCATGGTCGGAAACTGAGCCTGCCGCGACGATCCATCTTGTGCAGCTGCCGCACTACTCGCGTGCACATGCCACATTGACCATCGAAAATAACCGTCAGTTTCATTCAGAATCCTCTCGCACAACCGCATCGCCGGTGATGATCGTGGAGACAATCAAATCGCTGGCCAGCGCCCCGGAACGTCCATCGTACTCGCCCTCGACTGCCACGAAAAGTGCCACACCCACACCGGTAAGTTGGCAACTGGTGACGCCGCCAGGCAGCGTAACGATAGGGACGATTCCACTCACCCGCTCCGAAACCGTGCATCCATTGGGGGGTGAAACGCTCCTCCAGGCCGCCGATGCAATGCGATCGACCGACCAGCTTGTCGCCATCGAATCCTGTACAGATCGCACGGAATCGCTCACCTGACTCACCGGAATCTGATCGGTATTGAGCGGTAGAACGACCAGCGTGACGCGAGCACCTTCCGGCCCGACATACACCGCACCCATGCCGCTGTAGGGGAAAACTTCGGAATTGATGGTTCTGGCTCCAAGAATCGATTCGGATGAGCCGGCCCGGAGTTGGGTCCAGCCTTCGCCCAGATCCTCTGCACTCGGCACAAACGGACGCATATCAATCGGTTGCTGTGTGCCACCGCTTCCGGTTCGAATCACGGTTGTGAGTTCGTTGGCGTTGGTGGAAACACGTAACACTCCAACCATTCCTTGCTGTTCATGGCCAGGAATGGAGCAATAGAAATCGATGGTGCTTCCGTTCTCCACATCGCTTGGCACACGCACCAGCGCGATATTGCCCGGTGCGATGGTTTGATTGATGTTCCATTCATCTACAGCAAAGTGATGTGAAATCACGCCAGTGTTCAGGATTTCGATGATGGTGCCGGGAGCGACCGTAACAATGGCCGGCTGGAAGGTAAAATCATCGCGCGTTTCAATGCGCACACGAGGTTCCGCCTCCGTTTGCGTGAGGTTCGGGATCACCAGTGTGCCGGCGATAACATCTTCTTCCGTGACGATCGTGATGGTGCCGATGAGGCCGCCTTCCTTATCACCCGGAACGGAGCTATAGAACTCGAACTGCTCGCCGACTTCGACATCGTCTGGCACCTGTGTTTCTTGCGAAACGAGCGATGGCAGATTCAGATCCGTGCCCCAGGAATCAACGGTGAACGTGTGTCGGGCAACATCGCGATTGGTGATAACAATGGTCTGACCGGGTGCAAGGAAGAGTTCGGAACTGCTCCACACATAGCCTTCGAGCACATCGAGCTCATAATCCGGCAGGGTGCGATTCTCGGATTGGGCAAAAACTGCGGGCGTAGAAATGAGCGCCGCCAGCAAACAAACGCTGACGAACAGAGTGAAATAACCGGTAGTGGCGGAGGTTTTCCGCAATCCCATAGGCTACTCGGCGGATTTCATCCGCTGCATACGCAAAAAGGCCGTGCTCATTTTCAAAACGCTTCGCACCTCGGCCCGGGCCTGAGGGCTAATTTCATCATCGTTCAGCAGGATGACAAGATCTACCATCGTGGGATCGTCCCAGATCTC
>JAFAEA010000380.1 GCA_023424355.1 Chloroflexota bacterium
GTCTGCCAGCGATCCCGCGCCGGCCACCTGCCCCTGATGCATGATCACCATGTGATCGGCGAGAGAAAGAGCTTCCTCGCGGTCGTGGGAGACATGCAGGAACAACACCCCTGTTTGACGCTGAATTCGTTTTAACTCTCGCCGCATGGTTTGGCGAAGTTCTAGATCCAGTGCTCCAAGCGGTTCATCCAGCATCACCACGCGAGGTCGCACCGCAAGAGCCCTGGCCAACGCAACGCGCTGCTGCTGCCCACCAGAAAGTGTCTCGGGCTTGCGCTGGTCATAGCCGGAAAGACCCACAAGTTCGAGCATTTCTCGGATTCGCGTTCTCCGCTCGTCAGCGGGTATCCCTTGCTGTTCCAGCCCAAAGCCGATGTTATCGGCGATGGTGAGATGCGGGAACAATGCATACTGCTGAAACACCGATGCCACAGGTCGATGATGTGGCGGCAACTCGCTGATCTCCTCGTGTCCAAGGCTGATACAGCCGCTATCGATGGGAACATGCCCGGCAATGGCACGCAGAAGCGTCGTCTTCCCGCTACCGGATTGCCCCACGATCACGGTATATCCGGACTCCGGAAACTGCACATCGATATCGATGAGCACGCGATTGTCGCCATAGCTTTTCTGTACGGAACTCAGCGAAAGCAATCGATCAGCCTTCCTGCACGGGGAGAATCTTCTCGATGCCCAATGCTTGGGCATGCTGCTCCAGCGCGGATTGCACGTGTGTGTCCCAGTAGTCCCACTCGTGCGCACCCGGATGCTCGGAGTACGAATGCTCCAGGCCGATCTCGGTGAGATACTCATCGAACCGGCGATTTTCATCCAGCAGATAGTCTTCGGTTCCGCAATCAAAAGTGATGATCGGTTTGTTGGCGGCTCCGACCAGCTTTTTGGCGTGGTAGCGAACGTCAGTATCAGCCGGATCGGCGAACGCGCTGGATTCAACCATTCCTTCCCATTCAAACTTGGATGAATGGGACCAGATCGACGCAAATCGATCCGGGTACTTGAGGCCCAGCCGCATGGCGCCGTAACCACCCATGGAGAGACCGCCGATCGCCCACGGACCATCGGTGACGTTGAACATGCTTTTCAGATGGTTGGTGATATCCGTGATGATGAGCGATTCGTAATTGCGCTTGCCGATGCGCTCGTGACCGATCCAATCCAGATACGCACCGGTACCGCTATCCGGCATCACGATCATCACCGGATAGTCAGCGGAGTGGCGCAGAAGGTTCGATCTCGTCACCCAGCCGGAATGGCTATCGCTAAGCCCGTGAAGTTGGAACAACACAGGATACGGACCCTCACCCACGCGCGGAAGAATGACGGAATATGAGACATGCTGGCCCATGGCCGGGCTCATAAACTCAATGGTGGCAAGCGACATTTATCTCTCACTTTCAACAACGGATTGGTTTGAATCAGTGTGCCGCAATCCTCCGGTTGCCACAAGGAACACCGGCCGGGATTCCTCCCGACCGGTGTTCCACTTTTTTCGATTGTTCTCGTGATCTATGCACCTGTGCCGAGATTGAGCATCTCGCGGGCGACTTCGAGATCGATCATGGTGCCACGATGCACGCGCTCGTATACCTGGTCGGCACGCTCGGTAATTCGAGGCAGATCCTTCTGCTCCACGTCCTGCAGGAGCGCCTTGGCGCTCTGGATATCGCGGCTGGCGAGGCGATCGTATTCCACGAAGATCTTGTGAGCTGGCTCGATGAACGATCCGGCGAAATCGCGGGCGAGCGGGAGCTCATCCGTTTGGCCCTCAAGCGCAAGGAGCGTGTTTTCGATAGAGCCCACTGCCTGTAGCGCGCTGCGACGAGCAGATGCTGTGCGCATATTGCGGCCGATAGCGCGCATTTCGTCGACCTTATCCAAACCATCCAGCACGATTTTATCGAGCTCGGAGTTGGCGCTTACCGGTTCCTTGCGGAGATTCGGCATCGAGACTGGTTCGCGAGCCTTATCGACCATGCGGCCGGAAACACCAGCATTCGAGGTGAGCCAGGCAAAGCCACCATGGATAGCCAGGAATGCGCCCCAGCCAACCGCCGGGAATACCATCCACAACATGCCATCCCAGGTGAAGACGTTGATAAGGAACAACATGGCCATAATCACGCCGTATACCATGGCGTGCATGAGAAACGTGGTCATCACGAATACGCGAAATCCGCGGAATCGTTCTGGACGGCGGCCCTGGTATTTCCGTCGTGTTCCGGCGCGGCGATCACGCTCCAGACGGATTCCCCAACGAGGCTCAGGAGTATCAGAATGTCGGTTTGATTGGGTCATTAATGCACTCACTTTGTTGCCTCTATTCTACGCGCGCGGTCTGGATGGGTGTATCCAGCGCCATCATTTCGCGGGCAACTTCCAGGTCGATCAGATTGCCGCGATGCAGGCGATCGTAAACTGCATCGAGCCTCTTCACGAGCGCCGGGAAGTCGTTCTCCTCCACTTCGCGCAAGGTCGATTGGGCGGATGGGAGGTCTCGCAAAGCAAGCCGGCTGTAATCGTTCAGGAGCTTGCCGACGGGCACAAGTAATCCGTTGAGAAAATCTCGAGCCAGCAACACTTCACCAGGCTGCTCTTCAATAGCCAGCAAAATGTCATCTGCCTTGCTCACCATGGTCATGGCATCGCGTCGTGGTTGCCCGTGCGGGAGGCGTCGTGCACTTCCGCGCATATCGTCGACCACTTCCTGGCCGCGGCGAATAATGGTTTGGATCTCTGTCTGGCTTGGCGCCTTCTCGATGGGAGTCACGGCAGCTCGGGCTGGCTGTGGGTCTGTGCCGTCTTCTTCCTTGTCGCGCTGCGTCACTTTGTCGATTCGCTCAACCACGGCTTTGGCCAGGTGCGTCCCATCGCCCATGAACACATCCACCGCGTGGAATGCGAGGCCGATACCCCAGAAGAACGCGACCCAGAGGAACCACAGGCTATCGGGGCTGGTGACCACATTGAGGATCATCAGGGACCCAATCACAATGGCGTACGCAGTGAGATGCTCGATGAATTCCTTCATCTTGTTGATTCGCTTCTCCTGCGGTGTTGGTTCTGGTTTGTTCTTGCGCCAGTGCTTCCCCATCGTGGTGCCCTTCCAAGAGATTCCATATCAGGTTACTATTTGTAATCATAGGTGATGGACTTCAGCGTATGTTGGCGCAAATCCATCACGTTGTACATAAACTATAGAATCCTCTGCAAAGCCGGATATACCGGATAACCGGAAGATTCGATTGCCTGTTCTGCATAGTGGAAAGTCTCAACATGATTGCTATCCCCTCCAGTCACATTGATCTCCTCGATCGTCCTGTTGTCGTCACCCTCGTTACAGTGATGCCAGATGGTCAGCCACAGGCCACACCAGTCTGGATTGATACCAAGGACGGTGTACTGCGTGTGAACACCGTTGCCGGTCGGCAGAAGCACACCAACCTGCAGGAGCGTCCGATGGCGACGGTACTTGCCATCGATCCGGACGATCCGATGCGATGGATGGAGATCCGCGGCAAGGTTGTGTGGGAATCCGAAGGCGATGAGCGCACACTGATCGACAAGCTCGCGCACGACTACCTCGGCGAGGAAATCTACCCGTGGCACAACGACAGCGATCGTCGTGTCACATTCCACATCGAACCGGAACGGGTGGTTACCAGCGGCAAATAATCCCGGAAAGTACAGAGCCGAATCGGATATCCGATTCGGCTCTTTCCCGTTTTTCGAACCTCTGGCACAATCAACACCGTTACCCCCAAAGATGCGGGCAGAAAACTGGCGCTGAGAGAAAGAGTTGGCAGGTGTCCGAATTAACGTCACCCCGAATTCTCGGGTTGCAGAAGCGCATTGTTTATACACTCGCCGGAGCCCAGATTCTGGGCGGAGTCGGCGTTGCCAGCGGTGCGGCCGTGGGTGCACTTCTGGCCGCAGAATTGGCGAGCGATGCCTTTAGCGGTATCAGCGCGGCCTCCTCCGTAATTGGTGCAGCCATCATCGCCATCCCGGTCACACGGCTGATGAGCACAACCGGCCGTCGGCATGGATTGGTGTTGGCGTATCTGATCGGTATCATCGGGGCGATCATTATCATCGTCGGCGCGAAAATGGGGCAAATCGCCATCGCCTTGCCAGGTATGTTCCTGATGGGTGGTGGCACCACTGCCACACTCCAGAGTCGATATGCCGCAACTGATCTCGCCCAACCACAAAATCGGGGGCGAGATCTTTCCGTGGTGGTTTGGGCAACAACCATCGGATCGGTGGTGGGACCGAACCTCGCTGAAACCATGGGCGATCTGGCCGAGAAAATCTCGCTGCCTCGTCTTTCGGGTCCCTACCTGATGACGATTGTGGTTTTCGCTGCCGCATTGATTCTCGTTGAATTGATGTTGCGACCTGATCCGCTGACCGTTCACAACGAGATCACGGGGATCGACAAACTGGCCGCCAAGACGAAGCCAATGCCGCTGCAGGATGCACTCAAGGTGATTCTGGCCGTTCCATCCGCCAAGGTCGGGCTGGCCAGCATGGCACTCGGTCAGGCAGTGATGGTTTCGGTGATGAGTATGACTCCGGTGCATCTGCGGCATGCAGACGCATCGCTCGGGGTGATCGGCGCCATCATCAGCGGTCACATCGCTGGTATGTACATCGCCTCCCCGCTCGTGGGAATCGCGACCGATCGGATTGGTCGACGACCGGTGATCATGACCGGAATTATGATCCTGTTCGGGTCATTCCTGCTCGCCGGCACTGCCAGTGGCCATGATCACAATCAGCTTGCCCTCGGCCTGTTCATGCTGGGGCTGGGCTGGAGTTGCACCATGATCGCAGGCAGCACGCTTCTAACCGAATCGTTGCCGGTAGATACGCGTCCGCGCACCCAGGGTGCGGCTGATCTTTCGATGGGCATCTGTGGTGCCGCAGCCGGATTGTTATCCGGTGTGATTGTGGGCGTGGGTTCTTACACCATTCTCAACATCATCGCTGGCGGTATCGTGGCCTGGCTGACATTTATCGTGATTCGCGAACGGTGGATGGCATCTCCTTCGCCATCCACCTAAATCCAGAAAGTGCGCGAGACAGAACAGCCGGGCCGGCAATGCCGGCCCGTTTGTCTTTATCCGTTCCCGTCAGGGAAGGATTGGGGGGTCCTGTTATGGCGTTACGCCAAACTCGGCGGCTGGAAGGCCAATGGCAACTGTTCCGCCTTCAGCAGGAACATTCACGCCAACCTTCTGCCAGGTTGTGACATCCCAGACCTCGTAGCCACCAACTGGAAGCTCGACGGCTACCGTGCCATCAGCACTGGAGGTCAAGGTTGCATGCTCATCGGTACCATCGCCCCAGAGATAGAACTCGAGGTCGGTGGACACACGCACGCAATCCGGACTGATTTCGCCGAGCACAATTGCAGTGCCGGTTACGCCGGTGCAGGAATAGACTTCCACGTTCATGACGGCGGTTTCTACAACTGGCGGTGCTGGCTCAGCAGCGTAACCAATTGCGAGGCTTCCGCCACCGGATGGAACTTGTGTGCCAAGTGTTGCCCACGTGGTGGTATCAACAACCTGGTATCCGCCCACTGCCAAATCGATGGTCACCGGACCATCAGCACTGGTAGTGAGGTTCCAGCTTGCATCAGAGCCATCGCCCCAAAGGTAGAAATCTACGTTTGTGGAGATCGGAGTGCAATCCGGGCCAATCTCGCCGAGGGCAATCGGTGCACCAACTACGCCTGTGCAGGCATAGGTGGAGACTTCAAGCATCGCGGTCTCCGGAGTCGGTGCTGGAGGATCTGGTGCCACGGCCGCATAGCCGATAGCCAGATCGCCACCGCCAGAAGGAACCTGCGCTCCAACTGTTGCCCAGGTAACGGTATCGACAACGTCATAACCGCCAACCTGCAGCTCAATAGCTACCGGACCATCCGAGCTTGTGCTCAGGTTCCAGCTGGCATCCGTACCATCACCCCAGAGATAGAAATCCAGGTTGGTGGAAATTGGCGTGCAATCCGGGCCGATTTCGCCGAGCGCAATTGGAGCACCCACAACGCCTGTGCAGGCATACGTGGATACATTCAATGTCGCGGTCTCAGCAACCGGCGGCTCTGCCTCGGTCGGCGGAGCTGGTACTTCTCCAGCTACAGGAATGCCGAACGCAATGGATGTGCCTTCGGCAGGCACAGTGAGATCAAACAAAACACCGGAGGCGTTTTCATACACCTGATAGTCACCAGGGATGAGTGCAATGCCGTTGCTTTCGCCGGCTGCGGTCTCCAACGTATAGTGATCATCAGTACCGTCACCATACATATAGAAATCGAACACACCGCTTGTTTGCGTGCAATCGCTACCAACCTCGGTCAACAATCCCGGGGCATTGAGCCCGGTGCAACCATAGGTGGCCACTTCTACTAATGCCGTTTCCGGCTCTTGGGCATCCGCCACCGTGGGTGCCATAAGCGCCACGAGTGCCAGTGCTCCTACCATCCAGAATGAGAAGGCTTTGCCTAATGTAGGCTTCATTTTTCCTGTCTCCCTTCGGATTGTTCTTTCGGTGGAATCCATTTTCCGCACCACTCCGCGGGTATTTCATCCACCTCCATGTCGGGGGCACCTGCACGACTTATGCCACAAACGAAACTCAATCTGCATACAAAACCAACACCCTATGTAGTAAGTAACGGTGGATGTTGCTAACTTTTCCGATCGTCCATCTTAAGAGGGTCCATCAACTGCCGGCATCGGGATGCGCAACGGTTCCTGAC
>JAFAEA010000050.1 GCA_023424355.1 Chloroflexota bacterium
GCCTTCTGGATCGATAACGAGGACCGTATCACCGCCGCTGAGTTGTATGGACCGTTCTTCGCGTCGGAATCCGCCGATGTCGAAAAGCGCATCGAGTTCGGCGGATTCAACGAACCTGTCGATATCGAGAAGCCAGCTATCTAGCCGCGTACCTGCGGTAGCACATGTTTCGCAACCAGCTCGAGGCCGGCGATATCATCCTGATCCATCCATTGGAGCATGACTGATTCGATGCCGGCTTCGGCCTTTTTCCCGAGAGTCTCAACCACTTCGTTCGGGGTACCGATAACGGCGCCGCGACCCTTCAACTCCTCGAACCTCTCCGCATCCGGGTCGGCATCCAGCGTGGCCTGGTCCGCCGCGATGATGCTGCCGACCATGATCGATCTGCGCACCGAGGCGCGATCACGACCTTCGGCATCGAGCATTTCATCCAGCAGGGTGTTGCGCTCACGGAAGTCGTCGTTATTCATCATCAAGGCGTTCCACTCATCAGCGTATTTCGCGACGAGAGGAAGCGTCCGCTTCGGACCCTTGCCACCGATGACGATGGCCGGCGAATCGCCGCCCGGATGCAGCGGCAGCAGCTGGGCATCCTTCAGCGGATAGCGCTCACCTTCGAGGGTAACTGGCGTATCCGAGCGCGTGAGGGCCTTCACCACCTGTAGTGATTCTTCGAGACGGGCGAAGCGCTCAGTCATCGAGCCGAGCTCGAATCCAAACGCATTGTGCTCCTTCTCCTGCCAGCCTGCACCGAGACCGAGTCGCAATCGCCCCTTTGCCAGATCGTTGATGGCGGCTGCTTGCCAGGCGAGGATGCGCGGATCCCGGAAGGAGACGGGAGAGACGAGTGTGCCGAGCTCGATGCGCTCAGTGTGATCCGCAGCCCACGTGAGCGAGATGTTGGCCTCGAGCGCATCCTGCATGGGATCCGGACCCATGAAGTGATCGGATCGATACAAACCATCGAATCCCAGGTCTTCCACGGCCTGCACCAGTCGCTGCCAGCGGGGCCAATTGAGGCCAAATGCCCCTTCAATCATGATTCCTACGAGCATGAGATTCTCCGATACTTCACCGAATTCGGCGCGATTTCTCTCTGCATGGTACCGCACGTTTTGGGCAGGGCAGTGGGCAAATCCCGGTTACAATAGAGCCATAAACATTCAGACATCGATGAAGGTGAAGTTCAGTGCAGAACTCGCGTCGATGTGAATATCAGGAGGACGATGTGGCAGAGAACGAAATGCGCACGATGCGCGATTCGATGGGCGAAATGCAGGTTCCGGCCGATGCGATGTACGGTGCCACCACAGCCCGTGCAGTCGAAAACTTTCCGGTGAGCAATCTGCGGTTCGGTCGAAGCTTCCTGCATGCATTGGGGCTGCTCAAGATCGCGACTGCCCAGGCCAACAAGGATCTCGGTCTGCTGGACCCCGCAATGGCGGATTTGATTGCCGAAGCCGCTCAGGATGTGGCCGATGGCAAGTTCGATAACGAGTTCCCGATCGATATCTTCCAGACTGGTTCCGGCACTTCCACCAACATGAATGCCAACGAGGTCATCAGCAGTCGAGCTGCCCAGCTGCGGCCGGATGCCGAGAAGATCCATCCGAACGACCATGTGAATATGGGGCAGAGCTCCAACGATACGATTCCGACCTCGATCAGTGTTGCCGCGTACATCCAAATCGCCGAGAAGCTGATTCCGGCAATGCAGCATTTGGAAGACACCATTCGCACCAAGGCGAAGGAGGCCGAGGGCATCGTCAAAACCGGTCGCACCCACCTCATGGATGCCACTCCGGTGCGGATGAGCGATACCATCGGTGCATGGGCATTCCAGGTGCAGCTGGGTCGCGAGCGCATCGAGGCCACACTGCCGCACCTCGCCCAGTTGGCGATTGGTGGTACCGCGGTTGGCTCCGGACTGAACGCGCACCCCGAGTTCGGCGCCCGAGTTTCCGCGAAGTTGGCAGAGACGACAGGTCACCCGTTCGTAGAGACTCCGGATCACTTCCAGGCGCAGGCGTCCATGAGCATCGCCGCCGAGGTGAGTGGTGCACTCAAGGCTACTGCCACGGATTACATCAAGATCGCCAACGATCTTCGTCACATGAATAGTGGACCGATTGGTGGTCTGGGCGAAATTGAGCTGCAGGCACTGCAGCCGGGCTCCAGCATCATGCCGGGCAAGATTAATCCGGTGATCCCGGAGGCCACGATGATGGTTGCCGCACAGGTGATCGGAAACGATGCAACGATTGCCATCTGTGCGCAGCACGGCAACTTCGAGCTGAATGTGATGCTGCCGATTCTGGCTCACAACCTGCTGGAAAGCATCGAGATTATGGCCAACATCAGCAACGTGCTTGCGGACAAGACGATGGCCGGCTTCAAGATCAATAAGGAGCACATCGCCGATCTAGTGGACAAGAACCCGATTCTGGTGACGGCGCTCAACTCGATCATCGGCTACGAAACTGGTGCGAAGATCGCCAAGCGAGCCTACGCCGAGAAGCGCTCGGTGAAGGATGTCGCCGAAGAAATGACTGAGCTCACCCGCGAACAGCTGGATCACCTGCTGGATCCGGCGGAACTGGCGGTTCCTGGCATCAAGGAATAGACCGAACGCAGTGTTGCGACCTGCAACGGGTAGTGTCGGCCCTCGTGGCCGACATCGCCCGTAGGGCGATCGGTGGGGTGCCAATTCTTAGTGCGAGAGTTCCGTCCGCCTGTAGCGTCACCCCTTGTGGGTGACAATCGCCCAAAGGGCGATCACGTTTCACCCGGATCCTGACCCGATTCCGCAAGTTCTTTCAACGTGGCCAACTGACCATCCCAATACTTCTCGTATCTGGCGATCCATGGTCCCAACGAGGCCGAGAATGCATCGCCATCGATGCGGTAATACTGATTCCTACCGCGTTTGGTGGAGGTCACCATCCCGGATGCGCGCATGGCCATCAGATGTTTGGAGATGCCAGAGGACACAAGCTCCGGAAACTCGGCTGCCAATTGGCCGACCGTGAGTTCCCCCTGCTCGGCGAGGAGATCCATGATCTTGCGACGAGTGGGATCCGCCAGGATGCGGAAGGCGTCGTCTACCACGTCAGTCCGCCGCCTCAATGAGTTCGGCCAGATTTCCCAGCGTGTTGTGACGGTCCGCACCGCGTTCATACGCAGTGGTGGTCCGCTCCCAGGTATCTGTGCCGATGCCGGCAAAACCATCATGGATGAGTGTCACGCGGGTGCCTGTGGCGATTGGGGTGAGTTCGAATACCAGCCTTGCGGGATGCTTCCAGCCCTGATCTTCCTCAAACCAGGAGAGCACCAGTCGCCCTTCGGGGACAATCTCAAGAACGCGGCCGGAGATGGTGATACCCGATTCATCTGGGGCCAACTCATACGTTCCACCCACACGCAAATCGATGGTGAGTTCTCTCTTGAACCAATTGGAAAGCGACGATCCGGATTCAAACCATTTCCACACGTGGCTTGGTCGGGCGTTGATATCAATGGTCCGTTCGACTGCCGGCATGTATGCCTCCTTAAATACATTACTGAGTAGTAAGCATTACTGTACGGTAAGGGATGGGATGTGTCAAATCAGGGTGTAGCTTCCAAACCGGCTTCCAAACCAGAGGAGATGGTGAAGATGGGGGAGAAGGGGAACTTTTCCGGGGCCCGGAAAAAACTCTCCCCTTCACCATCTCCCCCTTCTCCTCCAATTTCATCATCCAAATCGCGCCGATGCGTATATATAAGTAGAGGATGCCTACAACCCAGAGGGAGGGCCGGCCAATTCCTTTTTTGTTAGAGCAAAGAGTCGGCCAGAAGATCGCCATAAATGTAGCGACGTCCCGATCGGATGCCCTCTGGGCATCCGGAGTGGGCGGCGTCAACCGAACCCGCCATCAAGGTGTGTTAGCAGAATTGGATGACGCCGCCCACTCCCGATCGCACTGCGGTGCGACCGGATCGGGGTGGCGCTACATGACGCACTGCGGTGCGACCGGAGCCGAAGGCGGCCGAGCGCAGCGAGAAACGGAGTGAGCCCTTGGGGTGGCGCTACGTCCAACAGGCATGGACTCCTACCTCCAAACGACAACAAGAACGTGAAGATGATGAAGATGAGAACATTTCCCTGCCCGGGGAAAACCTCCCATCTTCACCATCTCCCCTAACTCCTCCAAAACCACCATTCATATCGCGCCGATGTGTATATTTAAGTAGAGGATGCCTACAACCCAGAGGAAAGGCTCGCTACCGCTTCTCGTGTTTTGCACTCGGCCAAGGGGGAGTCAATTCTTTTTTCGATGACTGGAGCAAAGATTCGGCCACACGGGTCTGCATTGGGTCGTGTGGTGGCGAAACCTGTGGCATCTAGTCCGGTTCCCCCGTGGGCGGACACACCGCATCGCAATTTTAGATGGCGAGATTTCACGGTCCGCGATGCGGAGGACCGCCCCTACGCAATCCCACCGGTGAACGTAGGGCGTGGACCCCGAAAAGTGCCGAACGTGACCAAACCTGCCACAAATGGATGATGGCGGAATTGGTCCAGACGGGCCTCCCACTCCCGGTCGCACTGTGGTGCGATCGGATCGGGACGTCCCTACATGACGCACTGCGGTGCGACCGGTGCCGAAGGCGACCGAACCTGCCACATACGGATGATGGCGAAAATGGTCCAGGGTGGACGTCCCTGCATGACGCGCTGCGTCCAACAGGTGTGGACTTCTACTTCCAAACGAAGACAAGAAGGTGGAGATGGTGGAGAAGAGGGAATTTTCCTGCCCCGGGAAAAACCTCCCATCTTCACCATCTCCCCCAACTCCTCTGAAAATAGGTGCAGAATTTGTTTTCACGATATGGGTGACCCACAGCCGAAGGCGGATGAGGCGTAGCCTCACAGCGAAGCGATCCCCGGAGTCACGCTACCAGGGGCGAGGAGATTCATGACGTTGGAAT
>JAFAEA010000172.1 GCA_023424355.1 Chloroflexota bacterium
CCGGTCATGCCATCGTCCGTCGTGAGGTTGTAGCTCACGATCAAACCGAGTATCACCCCGGCGAGCGATCCAAGAATCACGATGATGCCGGTCTCAATGATGAAGGCGCGACCAATGGTTTGTGCCTGGAAGCCGAGTGAGCGGAGCACACCGATCTGCTGACGACGTTCCACCACAGCGCGATATGAGATCACACCCACGGCCGCGACACCCACGATGAGTCCGAGACCCATAAACCACTGCAGCACAGTCATGAATCCGCTCTGCTGCGCCTGGAACTCCTGCATCATCTCGGCGACATCGATGCCCTGAGCGCCGAACTGCAGTAGCGCCTTCTCCATGTCTGCAGCAACTTCTTCAGCATCCCGAGAGTCATCCAGCTTGAAGGAATAGGTGGTGAACATCGGCTCCGCATCTGGTGCGATGCTCGGGATCGTGGGAGCACTCACGAAGTAACCGAAGAACATGGTGTAATCGGTATCCATGACACCAATCACCTTGAGATCGATATCCTCACCGGCTGTACCTCGAACCGTGATGGTGTATGGCTCGAAGGTCTCATCATTCACCATGTTGAGTTCGATCGCATCCGGGCCAAACATCGCCGGTCCAGATGAGCCGCCAGAAGTCTTGATCATGCCAGAGCTGGCGATCACGACGTTCTCTTCCGTGCGCATCGCTTCGCGGATGGCTTCGTCGCTTTCGTAGCCTTCGGCACGCTTGCCGAATGAGAGGTCGGTGAGATTGACCCAGTTCTCATCGACGGAATTCATCGAATTGGTGGTTACCCACTCCTGTTGGCCGTCGTCGTTGGTGACATGCATTTCGTCCAGCACGGCACCAAGCATGTCCTGTCGGGCTGGCTCGCTGACGCCGGTCATGTCCACGCCGCGATTCTCGAGCTCGGTGGAGATATCGTCCATCGCGCTGGTGTTATATGTCTGCACCTGTACGTCCAGGCCGGCCATGGCATCGCCACCCATGAATGCCTGAGTGAAGATGTTGTTCACGGATGCCATCACCACAATCGAGAATACGATCAAAGAGAACATGGCGATGGTCATGCCACTGCGACTGCCATTGGATTTAGGATAGGCAACGCCCAGGCGCACGGCGCCCAGCCAGCCCTTCACCCGACCACCAAGCATCTGTACGACCTTCAGCAGAAGATCCATGTGCTGCATGATGATCATGGTGCTCGCCGAGACCATTGCCAGACCGCTCAGCAAGAAGAGTTCGATACCACCTTCGCCCATGTCTCCAAAGATGGAGTTGAACTGATCCGTCGGCATTGCCCAAATCACCAATACGAAGAGTCCAACAACGGTGAGAACCCAACGCGAGCTGATTCCGAACCAGTTTGTGATGGCCGCGATTGCAAACGGGATGATGGTGATACCGATGAGGAAGAAGGTGATGTTCGGCCGCGATTCACCAAGGAAGATCAGATACGCGCCCAGAAGAATACCAATGGCTGCAAACACCAGCGGTCGCTTGCTTTGTCGCGGATTCTTCACTTCCGGGATATCACGCAGGGCCGCTACGACATTGAGTCGGCTGGCGCGCCAACTGGAGAAGATGACCGCCATGAACGTGATGATGACACCCAGCGAGTACGCCACCACCAATGAGCGTGGGTGAACATAGAGATCGATTTCGAAGAATCCACCCGTCATGGCACCCACTGCCTGGGCAATGATCCATGCTGCACCGACACCAAGAGTGGTGCCCACCAATCCGGAGAGCAGCGTGTAGCCTGCACCTTCAGAAAGGAATTGCTGGATGAGCATGCGGCGCTGACCGCCAATGGCGCGGGCCATACCCATTTCGCCACGTCGCTCGGCGGCGAGCATGGTGAAGATGAGCACGATGAGCAGCACACCTACGGCGATACTGAAGAGTCCGAAGCCGATGAACATAGTTACGAAGACAGAACCGGCGAACTCTGCTTCCTCCAGCAGATCTGCCTTGAACTCCGAAACCACCAGGCCATTCTCACCAATACGATCATTGAGCTGATTTGCCACATCGCTGGAATGCTCGGCGCCTTCGCGAGATCCACCGGTGTTGGATACCAGAATGGCACTCCAATCCTCGGAAACACCACTGGCTTCACGCAGGTGATCGAGACCGACCACGATGCCCGGAGAGTTCGGGGCATTGAATGATCCGGTCAGAGCCTGATTTGGGGTGATACCCACAACTTCGGCAACATAGAAGTTGTTATCGATGACGTACACCACGTATCCGCCGACACCAACATCGATGTTATCAGCCAGTTTTTCGGTGATGTAGACCTTGTCGCTGCCGAGTTGATCGACATTAACCGGGTTGCCATCGATGTCTTTGACCTTGAAGTCGTCGAAGGTCTGTTGTGGGGCGGCAACAAGTCCGACAGCTGGTTCCGATGCCTCACCCTGAGAGAACAACTCCATCGGGTTTGCATTCGCGTCCGGAGCGGAATCTCCGATATTAATGACGGGCGCAAACTCCACCAACATCGAGCCGACTGCGTCGACTTCCAGCCCTTCGGACTGCGTTCGCACCTCGTCCAGCGCCGATGCCGGCACGGTTTCGGTGAGAACTGCCTGGATGTTGACGTCTTCGTCCTCCGGATCGCCAGAGACAACCAGCTCATCGACTTCGCCGAAGAGGGTATAGACCTCGCTACCAATTGAATGATTGAGTGTATCGCCAACGGTGAGTGCGGCAGCACTGATGAGGGTGGCCAACATGAGGCCAACCACGATCAACAGGCTTTGCGCCTTGCGGCGAGGGATGTTTCGTATACCCATTCGAAACACCACGGGTCGGCGAATGGCTACCCAAATAACAGCCGTGAGGCTGAGTACAAGCAGCACCAACATCACCACCATGATGTTGTTCATGGGGATTCCAAATAACTCTTGCATGGGAATTCTCCTCTCCCTTTCGGGGAAACGCTATCGCGCGGCTTCGCCCAGGAGATCGGCGTTCTGAGGAATGAATGTGGTGTTTTGCTGTGGAATCTCCTCGCCCACAATCTCACCATCACGCATGCGAACGATACGATCGCACATGTTGCCCACACCGTGATCGTGCGTTACGAGCACAATGGTGAGCCCCTGTTCTTTATTCAGTTGCTTCAAAAGCTGCATGATATCGGATGCCGAGGTGGAATCCAGCGCACCGGTCGGTTCATCGGCCCACACAATGGCTGGCTCGTTCACGAGGGATCGAGCAATGGTCACGCGCTGGCGCTGACCACCGCTGAGCTCGGCAGGGCGATGCCCGGCCCATTCGCGAAGACCAACACGATCCAGAGCAGCAAGTGCACGAGACCGGGCCTCGCCTGGCTTCACATCTGCCACCAGGAGTGGCAACTCTACGTTTTCCACGGCGCTAAGAACCGGCAAGAGGTTATACACCTGGAACACAAAGCCCATGCGCTTGGCGCGGTATCGGGTTCGCTTCTTGTCACCCATATTGGCGATATTCTCGCCCTCGATGGAGATCACACCACTGGTGACATCATCGAGACCACTCAAACAGTTGAGCAATGTGGTTTTACCGCAACCAGATGGACCCATAACACCGACCATCTCGCCGCGCTTGACGCTAAAGTTGATGCCTTTCAGAGCGCGCAACTGGGTGGATCCGGTGTCGTATACCTTCACCACATCCACGGCCTCTACAATTGCATCGGAATTGTGCTGAATATTCGGGGCGTCTTTTTTCTTTCGGCTAAACATTGAGAACTCCTGACCCATCAACCATCGAACAGTCGTCGAATATCAACGCAGAGTTAGATGGGATGATCAGTCCCTCCCCACGTGCTGCGCGTATAGTACGCAGTCAAATGTCACAATTCTATGGCGCGGAAACCACGGAAAGATGAAATTCCAGTTAGCCCCCAAAAAACAAAGAGGGCGAGCCGGAAAATCCGACTCACCCTCAACAAGTAACGTGGTTATCGCATGTTAGCGATTTTTCATTACCGCGTTCTTGATCACTACGAGAATCGCAGCGAAGATTGCAGCAATGATGATGGTGATGATCATGCTACCGCCGATGGCATCCGTCACAAGACCGGCCACGAATGCGCCGACGAGACCAAGGATGAGGTCACCAACGATACCGCGGTTTGTACCGGTAATCACACCAGCCAGCCAACCTGCGGCTACACCAACAACCAACCACCAAAGAATGTTCATCATGCCTTTTACTCCCCTTTTCTGTTCAACTTGCGGAGAACACCAATGTCACTCCGTCAGCGCATATATACGCAAACTGCGTGCCACGTTGACAAAGTTTTGACAAAATTACTGGGTGGATTTGGATCTTAGTTGGCGCTCACGTAAGCGGCGAATCGCCTCCGAGCGCCCGCCAATATCCGCAGTGACGGTGGTATCAGTACTATCGCCGAAGTCGTACTCGGGGCCAATCTGTGCGGAACTATCCTCACTGGTATCGGATGCCGTCAGTGGGTCATCGAAATCCGGGTCGTCATAGCCCTCTTCCAAATCGGAAACAGCAACGTCCTCGGAATCCGTTTCGACAAATGGTCCGGCCGGATCTGGTGCAGGAATCGACTCGTCCGCAGTCGCAGTAGAGACCTGTGGCTCGGTGACTGGTTGGCTTTTTTTGACGGACGACAGCGATGATACCGGTTTGGTACGGGCTCCAGAGGATCGGAATCCGTATCCTTCCTCGCGGGACCACAAGCCAGTGAGTCCGTATTGGGCGATGTAGAGCCAACTCCACACCAAAACGGCCACCAAAAGGAGCCCCCAAACCACCACGGAAATAATTGCGCCGGTTTGGTTACTCGGGTTCACGAGCATGATCACAAAGGTCAACAGCACGAGAGCGGTGCCAACGATGGCGATAACGCCACCGAGCCCCTGGATAAATCGAACCCAGGATCGTTGGGCAACTTCGCCTTCGATATCACCTTGCTTGATGTTCCTGTATTTTCGTTCTGGTCCAAAGGTACGCAGCGCCCACCCCAATAACATCAGAGTGGCACCATACCCCATACCAAACAGAACGTAATCCACCGATTCTCCTCACCCGGAAACCATGTTTCTGAACCAGTCTAACCTGCCGGGGCGATGATTCGCAGGGGCAAAAAGTCATTCTTATGGAAGATGCCGGATCTCGAACCGCAATACCAACGACTGCAATGCGATGAGTCATTACGATTCGCCAATTGTGGAAGGAACCCAACTCGAATCTGCATGCAGACTTGCTGGCCTTTGGCGGCCTACTCTGGCACAGAGGGGTAAATCAAAGAGGAGTGAGCCAGTCTCTTAATAGAAACTGGCTCACCTTCGTTCAAATTTGATTGACTAGCTACTTCTTCAGCTTGTCCAGAAGCAGCGCGTAGCCTTCGCGACCCAACAGGAACGCGGAGACACTGTGCCATTCATTCGGCGCGTGTGCCTTGCTGCCTGGTTGCGACCAGCCCAGCGAAATCGTTTCCAGCCCGAGTTCATCCTGGAACATGCCCGTTGCCGGAACGGTTCCGCCACTGCGAACGATGACCGGATCCTTGCCGTAAAGTTCGGTGACTGTGGATTCGACCGCCGCATAGATCGGATTGGAGCGATCGACTGCATACGGCCGGGCCGCGCCTTCAGAAAGCAGCACGTCCACCGTGCCGCGGCTGCCGATGTGCTTCTCAACATGTGCTTTGA
>JAFAEA010000328.1 GCA_023424355.1 Chloroflexota bacterium
GATCGAGCCGTGAACACGCTGTGTGGGCGCTGATGGATTACGGTTTCCAGGCCGTGATCAGTCCGAAATTCGGCGATATCTTCCGCAACAATGCCACCAAGGCCGGCCTCGTACCGGTGCAGGTGGACGAGGATTTCGGACAGGAACTGATGGAAGCGGCGCTGGAGCACCCGTTCCTTGAGGTGGTGGTCGATGTCGAGAGCCGCACACTTTCGGTGCCGCGACTCGGAATAAGCACCAGCTTCCCGCTGGATGACTTCACTCAACATCGCTTGCTCAATGGTCTGGACGATATCGGAATCACCATGCAGCACGACGATTTGATTGCGGAATACGAAGCGAGCCGCAAACACTGGGCACCAGTCGTCGATCATCCGGAGGCGCAGGCCAATGTCTAATTACAACATCCTGCTGCTTCCGGGAGATGGGGTGGGTCCAGAAATCATGGAGCAGGCGGTTCGCATCGCGAATCTCACCGCCGATCGATTTGGTTTCACCCTCAAGACGGACACTCGCCTCATCGGTGGTTGTGCCATCGATGAATACGGCACCCCGTTGCGCGATGAAGACATCGAGGCGGCGAAGAACTCCGATGCCGTCCTGCTCGGCGCTGTTGGTGGGCCAAAGTGGGACGATCCCAACGCAGCTGTTCGTCCGGAACAGGGGCTCCTCAAGATCCGCAAGGCACTGGGTCTCTTCGCCAATCTCCGCCCCGTCACGGCCAACGAGGCGTTGTTGCCGGCATCTCCAATCAAGGAGGACCGCATTCGCGGCACCGATCTCCTGGTAGTGCGTGAGCTTACCGGCGGTATCTACTTTGGCGATCGCAAGCAGTGGACGGATGACGATGGCCGCGTCGCCACGGATACACTCGTGTACCACGAGTACGAAATCCGACGTATTGTGGAGCTCGCATTCGAACTTGCTCGTGGACGCAAGTGCCGTGTCACCAGCGTGGACAAGGCGAACGTGCTGGATTCCAGCCGCTTGTGGCGATCGATCGCCACCGAAATCGGCGCAGCCAATGGCGATATTGAACTCGAGCACATGCTCGTCGACGCCATGACCATGAAGCTTATTCAACAACCAAATGCTTACGATGTGATTGTGACCGAGAACATGTTCGGCGATATTCTCACCGATGAAGCATCTGTTCTTGGTGGCAGCATTGGCTTGCTGCCATCGGCATCACTCGGCGCTCCGGGCGAAGATGGACAGCGCATCGGTCTTTACGAGCCAATCCACGGTTCGGCGCCGGATATTGCCGGCAGGGGCATTGCCAACCCGGCCGGTATGATTCTCTCTACCGCGATGATGTTCCGGATGTCTCTTGATCAGCCGGAGGCCGCAGCTGCCATCGAGTCTGCAGTCGATGCTGCGGTGAACAGCGGCGTTCGTACCGGCGATCTCGGCGGGGATGCCGGCACTCTAGCCTTTGCCGATGCTGTTGCCGGCGACCTCGCACGATAGAGCTTGTGCATAATAAGCAACTAATGTAGAGTAACGGAGGCGGTTTTGCCGCCTCCGTTTATTTTTGCCATTAATCAAGGAAATCTAACGCATGAACAATGCACCTCTGAATCTCGCTGTCATCATCGGCTCTGTCCGTGAGGGCCGCATGGGCCCAACAGTCGCCAACTGGTTTGCCACCGAGGCCCAGGAGCACGGTGGATACAACGTAGACGTGATCGATCTGGCTGAGTACGATTTTCCGGCCAACATGAGCCGAAATGAAAGCGTGAATGCATTTGCCGATCGCATCGGTGCTGCCGATGCATTCGTCGTTATCACTCAGGAATACAATCACAGCTTCGGCGGACATCTGAAGGTTGCCATCGATGCGCTGAAGGAAGAGTGGAAAGGCAAGCCGGTTGGCTTCGTTGCCTACGGTGGACTCTCTGCTGGACTTCGCGCTGTGGAAGCGCTGCGAATTGTGTTCGCCGAGGTGCACTCCACCACCATCCGAGAAACCGTCGCCTTCCCACTTGCGTGGACCAAGTTCGATGAGAACGGCCAGCCGATAGAAGCCGATGCCGTCAACACCGCCGCTCGCCTGCTGCTGGATAACCTCGAGTGGTGGGGCGTTGCCCTCCGCGAGATGCGCAATCGGGTGCCATATGGGCAGCCGGTCGGTGCAGCTATCGCTGCAGACTAATCTTCATACACCCTGTCACACGCATAAAGGAGCACCAACGGTGCTCCTTTATCGTTCCCGGGCATCGGCGCTGGTGACGCGATCCATAAAGCCCGTGATGCGACCGAGCGGGAACGACTGAATCACCTCAGGTTGTGCGAACGGTTTATTCGTCGGGATACTCAGCACGTCAATTGAATCGACCCGAATCTCGGCGAACTCCAAATCCCTGTATGGTGTGAGATCGTGTACCAGCGAACCAATCGGTCCGGCTTTGGTGTATTGGGCGATTACCAGTTCGGGCAAGTACGGATAACGCGTGCGAGGTGGTTGCGAAACGAAATCCACCAATACCTCGTGGATTCGACTGAACCAGCCGTTATCGTGCACATCCAAAAATGCCGCATCGATGTATGAATTCGCACCGCCAATGCGCACATCGAACGGTCGGAAATCCTTCAGACTTATTTGGCATTGTTCCAGATATTCCTGAAGCCACTGGTCCGTGATTTCATCGCGACCATTTGGTCTGGCGCTGAGGTATCCGAGCTCCTGCACCGTGATGTTGTAGGACTCCGGCGGTACCAATCTCACGTAGTCGTGTGCCTGGAGGTCATCCAGAAGAGGTTGAAGTGCAGGCAAGATCTGACTTGCCTGCAACCGCGCACAGATGATGATGAGGTCGCCCTGCCTGGCCAGGAAGTCGGGTGTATCGTGGCGTCCATCCGCTACCCGCTCTACCTGACGCAATTGCGACCAGATACGGCGGAAGCTTTCATCTTGTTCTGAAGGAACATCGGGCAGCCACCAAAAGGGATGGCGCCATCTGAGTACCCATTGGCTCGATCGCCGAATTCGGTCTCGAAGCCCGATGTTCTTCACCGCTAGCTAATGCTCTTGATGGTGATTTCGGCAGGTCCGCCCGGGGTATCCACGGTGAACTTGTCGCCCACAGCACGGCCAACCAATTGGCTGCCGATTGGGGATTCTTCCGAGATCTCATTCTTCATTGGCTGGGCTTCCGCCGGACCAACGATCTTGTAGACCTCTTCGTCACCATCGAAATCGACGGTAATGGTGCGGCCGATACCGGCAACGCCCTTGTCGCCGGTATCCTCGAGGATTTCGGCATTGCGCAGTGTTTCCTCAAGTTCGGTGATGCGCTTTTCGAGCATCGCCTGATCCTGGCGGGCAACATCGTACGCGGCGTTTTCGCGAAGATCGCCGTGAGATCGCGCTTCGGCTACTGCCGCGATGATCTCCGGGCGCTTAACTTCAATCAGTTCTTTCAATTCAGCACTTACTCGCTCAAAACCTTCGCGAGTGAAGCTGACCTTCTTACTCTTTTCCAAGACCTGTTCCTCAATAGTTTAGGGTGAGCTACGAGGTGTAGTTCCACTTCTTTCCACCGACCTTCGGTGGGCAATTCAGTAACGTATATAGGCAAGATGCGTTCCCTGGAAGGAAACGCTTCCTGCATCTGTTCCTGATTGCTTGCAGAGGATATTACTCGAATTCGAACGTAGCTTCTATTTCTACGGAAATTGCACCCGGAAGTGACCCCATTCCAACTGCCGATCGGGTGTGCTTGCCCTTGTCGCCAAGCACATCCACCAGCAAGTCGGAACATCCGTTGATGACTTGCGGATGATTCTGAAAGAACGGATCTGCATTTACCATTCCCAGTACTTTCACCGTGCGTGTGATTCGATCCAGCGAACCCAGCGCTTCCTGCGCGGTCGCGAGAATCTGAAGACCACAGGCGCGGGCAGCCTCGTAAGCCTGCTCCACAGTGATATCGCCACCGACCTTGCCAGTCGGATGTTCACCACCCGGGCCGGTGCCCGAGATGAACAGCAGATTGCCAGTGGTTTGGAACCGCACATAGTTCGCCGCCGGGCTGACGGTTTCTGGCAATGTGATTTCGAGTTCGTTGAGTCGATCCTGAATGCTCATGATTTTCCTATCCATTGCGGGCTGATTAATCGCGACCAAGCACATTCGCGATTCGATCGATGGCTTCCTGCAGAAGCTCATCGCTGGTGGCGAAGCTCAAACGGAAGTGTCCCGTGCCGCTTTCGCCGAATGCCGTGCCAGGGACCACAGCCACGTGGGCTTCGTTCAACAGTTTCTGGCAAAGCTCCTCAATGCTCATGCCGGTGCCTCGGCCATCGACATAGCCATAGAAGGCACCTTCGATGGTATCGACATGCAAACCCTTCACCGCGTTGAATCCATCGGTGATGAGCTTTCGGCGTCGATCCCAGGCGGCGACCATCTCGTTGATGATGTCCTGTGGGCCGTTGTACGCGGCCACACCACCGGCCATGGCGAACGAGGTGGCGCAGGTGACGGAGTGCGACTGCACGATCATGATCTTCTTGATCAGATCCGTGGGGCCAGCAACGTAGCCAAGCCGCCAGCCAGTCATGGCGTACGCCTTGGAGAGTCCGTTGAAGGTGAGAGTGCGATCGAACATGTCTGGCAGCGTGGCGATGCTGATGTGCTTGTTGCCATCGAAGATGATCTTTTCGTACATCTCGTCGGTGAAGATCAGGATATCGTGCGCCTTGGCGAACTCGGCAATCGTGGTGAGCTCTTCAATGGTCGCCACCCGGCCCGTTGGGTTATTTGGCGAGTTCAGCAGCAACACTCGGGTTTCCGGAGTTACGTATTCCTCGAGAATCTCAGGTGTAATGGCGAAGCGATTGTCGGGACTCAGCGGCACACCAATCGCGCGACCGCCGGCAAGTTCCACCATTGGCTGGTAGCTCACCCAGGCGGGTTCAAGCAGCATCACATCCACACCAGGTTCCACAAACGTGAGAATCGCCTGGAAGATGGCGGATTTTCCGCCGGGGGTCACGATGATATCCGTCCGCGGATTCACGGTGATGTCGTTATCGTTTTTCAGCTTCGCGGCGATTGCATCGAGCAATGCCGGAGTACCAGAGCTGGGTGCGTAGTGGGTATCGCCACTGTTCATCGCATCGGCAGCAGCTTCGCGGATGTGTGCAGGGGTAATAAAATCAGGATCGCCACCACCGAGATCGATCACATCGATACCTTCTGCCTTGAGCTCACGTGCACGCTGGCTCACGGCCAACGTGGGGGAGGGGCCTACCTTACGCACGCGCTCGGCAAAGAACTGATCTCGGGTTTTCTGTTCGGTCATGGATTAGCCTCACTGACTGCACAACATTGTTCCGTAAACGGTTGGGAATATTGTACTCTGAGGATACGCAAAGCAGGCCCCTCACCAGAGGGGAATAAACGACCCGGAGGATCCGGAAATTCGCGAGTTTTCGTACTCATCGCCCAAATTTCAGGGGCTTTGGAACTAATCTGTTTGGTGGGCCGTTGAGTTATTGTAGGTTTATAACCCGGTTGTCCATTCCGTATACGTGTCTCCGGTATTTCCATTGCCGGTGGGATTGAGGTAGTCAATGTTCTCGTCTTTGAGCCGACACATTCGCGCGTGCCTGTCGGCTGCTCTGGTGCTCA
Source organism: Chloroflexota bacterium (assembly GCA_023424355.1). GTDB lineage: Bacteria > Chloroflexota > Chloroflexia > Thermomicrobiales > UBA6265 > UBA6265. The sequence goes on from JAFAEA010000328.1 coordinate 5,639, forward strand.
TGTCGTTTGCCTCCGTGCTGGTTCCGGCAACTACGGCCGCCGCGCAAACGCAAAGCCTCACCAGCCAGCTCACCGGGGTCACGGTGTCGTATGGACCGCCCTACACATTGAACGGAGATCCCGCCTTCTCTGAAGATACGTTGGAAACCATGGTCTTCGTTGGCTCGGCAGACATTCTGTCGATCGGGTTCATGTCGCCACTCATCGAGTTGAATGCGGGTCGAGATATCATGCTCGAATCTCTGTTCGGAGAGCTCGGCACCTCAGTAACCATCGACCGCGGTGACTACTCTGGAGTGTCGTATTCCCTCGACATGCTGAACTTTGAGGGGCAGGAAATGGGCGTGTTTAGCCTGTTCATGAATCAGCGCTCCCACGGATACGCCGAGTTCTACATCTTCATTGCTCCGCCTGCACTGTTTGGTGCCACCATGCAGACTGCCCAGAACTCGTTCACGGTGGATGGTAATCCCATCATGAACGGCGTGGATTCCACCACCATGGGCAACATGGTCACTGCAAACACAGGAATCACCGGTGGTACTGCAGTCACCGATGTGACAGATGTCACCACCGAAAACACTGATCCAGCAGAAACTCCCGCACCAACCAAGGTCACGTCATCAAACGGCACCAGCTCCGATGCCATGAATTATGTGAGCGATCTCATTGGGCAGCGTTCTGAATTCCTCGATTCGTTTGCAGTGGTGGCTGAGAACCTTGCCCTGTTTACCGATGAGGCTTCCACTGATGCGCAGAAACAAACTGCGCTTCAGGCGATCACCGACGAAGCAACCTATTGGAGCGGATTCAATGATCGTGCAGCCGGTATCACCGCCCCGGCAGGTTATGAGGATGTGCACACCGCATATCTCAACTGGTCCAATGAAATCACCACTCTGGGGAATTTCTGGCTCAACTTCATCAAAAATGGCGCCTCGGTTGAACCCTTCTTCGATCAGATTGGAGTAATGGAGACGGTTGATAGTGACTTTGCAGCCATTCTCCAGGATGCCAACACTCGGGCCAGCACATCCGGCGAAGGCACAGATACGACAGAAACCCCTGCGCCAACTGAAGACACCACCACAACGACAACCACCTCCACTGATTCTGCCGACGCAACCGCGTATCTCGATGACCTCACCGCACAACACACGGAGTTCGTGGAGTCGTTCCAGGTAGTGAATGAAGCCATGCAGACTGTCGTTGATGAGACCGCAACGGACGCCGAAAAGCAGGAAGCCTTCCAGACGATTACGGATAATGCGACCATCTGGAGCGGGTACAACGACCGTGCTGCCGGCATAACTGCACCGGCAGGCTACGAGGATGTTCATGCTTCCTATCTGACCTGGTCGGATGAAATCACAACGATGGGTAACAACTGGATCGGATTCATCAATCAGGAGCATGATTCCGCCCCGTTCTTCGATCAGATCCCGATCGCTGTTGCCGCAGATGAAGAATTTGTCACTGTACTTATGGACGCTTCAAGCCGGTCTGATACCGGTGGTACAACTCAGACCACCACGACCGACGAAACTCCGGCTGCGACCGAGACCACTTCGACATCTTCTCGCACCACCCGATCAACTGGCAGTAGCGAAACTCCGGAGGCCACGGAGGAGGTCAGCACCGGTTCAACCTCCCGCACCTCACGAACCACGCGTTCGACTGGTACCTCTGACGAAACTCCCGAGGCTACGGAGACAACCACAACAGGCTCAACGCGAACTACCCGGACCACCTCAAATACCACCACGACCAACACCAGCGAGACTGGCGGACAGCGCGGAAGTTCCAACCGCACCCAAACCAGTTCTACTGAATCCGCCGATAACGAGTGGTACATGGATCAGCAGGATGTCACCATCACCTGGAACAATGATTTCTCACTGAGCGATGTATCCGAGGAACCACAGATTAGCGATGCCGAGAAGCAGGAGAATCGCATTTCGCTGCAGTACAACGGAACTGCTGGTGTGGTGCGGTTCACCACCACGACCTTCGCAACCAATGGCGGCGACGCGACGCCTCTCATCACCAATCTGAGCAACGATGA